>JACNFK010000001.1 GCA_014384675.1 Candidatus Thiopontia autotrophica
AACCGCCACTGGCAGGATCATATACAGTACAGAAGAAGCGCACACGATCCCCTATATTTGCAACAATTCCCCTATTGGTCGGGCGCTTATAGACCAACTCCTTGAGCGGTTCCATAAACAGCGGTGCATCGTAAGATTCACCATAAACCTGGGTATATATTTTACCCTGCTGGTCAACAATAGTTGCCTGCAGAATATGGTCAAATCCCCTGGTGGTCTTAATATAGGTAAAACCTACATCTTCAATAAACCTCTTCACACTGCCGCCGTCACCACTCAGAAAATACCAGTTATCGATATCAATGCTTCTCGACTTGGCGTAGTCCTCCATCATCTCCGGACTATCAATCATGGTGTCAAAACCGAGGGTAATAACATTGAATTTGTCAGAACCAAGTGATTCATTGGCAATCGCGACCATCTTTTTAAGATGCTCGGTAGTCATCTGGCATATATGGTAACAACTGGTGTATACCAGATTAACCACTAACGGCTTGTTGCGGAAACTTTCAAGATGAACCGGCATCCCGTTAATATCGGTGAAGGTATAGTCTGACAATAGATTACCAACCGCCCCCCTGCTCTTTTCAAGGGCTGACGCGTGGTCAAAAACATTATCTTCTGCAGTTGCAGAGAGTGATATCTGCGCAACACCAAGAAATAGAAGCACCAGAGATGCCGTAGAGAACCTAAGGCTGCTGTATAGCCACTTGTACACAGAGAGATCCTCTAGGTATTTTTAATCAGACCAGCTGAATATCAACAACAGCTGCAATCAATAGTAGTGTCAGCTGAAAAAGTGATGCGTAAAAACTGGACATTGCCGTGTCCCGATTGGTATCACGGATAAGTACAATATTTTTATAGAGGAAGTAAAAACCACCAACTGCGGCACCTACAAAATAGACAGGACCCAGTCCCAGATCAAAAAATAGTGGGGAAAATGATACGCTCACAAGAAGTATGGAGTTACCAAAGATTGCCCATGCCGCCTTGTGGTCACCAACAACTACAGGAAGCATCGGAATCCCGCCACGCGCATAATCGTCATGCAGGGTTATCGCCAGACTCCAGAAATGTGAAGGGGTCCACAAAAAGAGGACCACAGCAAGAATAAGTGGAAATGTATCCAGACCGGTTGGATTTACTGTTGCAGCACCAGCCAATACAGCAAAACTACCGGCAAGTCCGCCAACAACAATATTGAGCCAGGTTCTACGCTTTAACCACCATGTATAGACAAACGCATAGAAAAAGGCACCAAGAAAAACATAAAATGCGGCTACGCCATTCAATATATAGGCGGCACTAAGAACAGACACGAAGAGTAGAGCGTAGAGGAACAGTGGCCAGCCAATACCGGCCTTGATCTCACCAGTTACAAATGGGCGATTGCGTGTTCTCTCCATGCGTCCATCATAATTACGCTCAAGATATTGGTTAAACCCACCTGCACTTGCAGATGAGAGCAGAACAACAACCAACAGGGTCAATATCTGTGGTAGCGGGACAGATGGCCCTGGAGTAACGGCCAGCCCGACAAGCGCTGTAAGCGCAATGGTGACGCCAATACGTAACTTAAAGATATTTGCAATTTGCTTAAATCCAAGCACCACGATGCTATTACCTCGTTAATTCAGAACTTGTACTATGCTCCCATTATAACAGAGCAACCTAATATACAATAAAAAACAGGGGCAGGCGGGAAGCCTGCCCCTGAATTTTGGTCCGCTTATGCAAGTCCCCAGACAGATGCCAGGTACTTCCAGTTAACGAAGTAGTAGAGAACAAAGGTAACGAGGAAGGCTAGAGCCAGAACAAATGTTCCTGGAGCAATAAACCATCCCATACCGATCTTGCCGTGACCCTCATCTGCAGGAGCGCGCATCAGCATTGCTGGTTTCTCTGTAGTGTAGCTGTCAATGCCACGGAACCCCATGAACCCAACCTTGCTATCAGCCTTCTTGCCGAAGAGCAGTGTGCCCACTGTCAGCAGACAGAATATGGCACCGCCAAGAACCGCAAGGATTGCAAAGATACCGGCCAGACCCATAATGGTATAGGCAATCGCAGGATACTCATATGCATAAGGAGCACCAGTAAATGCCATATCCCAATGTCTACGTGCAACACCCATGGTACCAGCACCCATCAGGAAGAGGGATACACCCGCCATGCCAAGACCGAAGAGGTATGGCTGCAGTTTGGCAATTGATGGGAAGATGATCTCACGACCAAACAGAGTTGGTAGCAGGAAGTATGTTACTGACATAAACGCCATTGTTGTACCCAGTACCACAGTTGCGTGGAAGTGACCTGGAACATAGATGGTGTTATGGATGATCAGGTTAATCTGCTCAACACCCATGACCACGCCCGAGATACCACCGAGGAATCCGAAACCGATCAACGAAATAAACATTGAGGAGAACACAGGATTACCCCAAGGCGCCTTCTTCAGCCACTGGAAGAGACCACGATTGAGCCCTTTCATACGCTGAGCAACCTCAATGGATCCTGGAACAGTCAATCCGTGAATCATACTAGCCAGTACAGCGAGGTACATTGCATAACTGGTGTTGAATACCTTCCATACAGAACTCACACCTGGGTCAACCAGAATATGGTGAGCAGAAGCAAGCTGGAGGAAGAGGATGTACAACAGGAATGCTGAACGACTGATCTTCTCTGACATTGGTTTTGCCCCAAACAGAAGTGCTGCAACCATGTACCAGATTGAGATATGGGCGGCAACGTTGATCTGCTGTGAAGAGTGGCCAAGTGCCCACCAGATAACTCGATACATCAGTGGATCGATATTTGAGATCAGTCCAAGAGACCAGAGGAACGTAGGAATCAGAATGATTGCACCAGATGCGATGGTAAAGACAGCAATGATTGCTGCAACTGTTGCACCAAATACAACCAGAGGAACTGACCCTTCATAACTCTTCTCCTCTTTGGCAATTACAAGCGTACCGAAGAAGATGAAACAACCGATCAGAGCACCAACAGCAAACAGAATAAGCCCAAGATAAAACAGGGGATCTGCTGGCATTGGCACATAAGAGGTCATCATCACACTGGAGTTACCCATAATGATGGCATAGTTGGTAATCAACGCACCAACAAGCATAAGGCCGAACTGAACCCAACCCCATCTTGGTGTTGCCAATCTCGAACGCAGTAGCGTTGATGAGGCAAAGTAGAGTACTGCCATCTCAAAGAAGATGATATAGATAATCAACATATCGATACCGTGACCAGTCAGTGCCTGATAGAACTGACCGGCTGGAAGTATATGCAGTGTTGGCATACGTGTAGCCGTTACCAGCGCAGCAAGGATTCCACCAATAAGGAGGAATACCGTAGCAGCAATAGCATTGGCCTTCATTAGATTTTCCGCATTCTTGTGAAAGACAAGCCCTGTGCCTGTCTCTGTACGGAATAGTGGTTTTGCGAAACTCATTATTAATTACCCCTTATTCTGTAACGTAAATTTTACTGGTCATGAAATGATGACCTACACCACAATACTCATTACAGATTATTGTGAACTCACCAGTCTGGTTTGGCGTAATTGTTATTACTGACTCATAACCAGGCAGAACTTGAGTATTTACATTGATTGGCTGTACAGAAAAACCGTGCTGCCAGTCAATTGAAGAGAGATGGAGACGATATGACTCGCCCTTCTTCAGCTCCAGAGCTGGGTACCACTGCCACTTCTTGCCAAGCATATAGACATCACTGCCAACAGGAGGAGCCACAACCGGCACATTCCAGTTAGTCTCTCTACGCACTTCGTGTGCAGCAACCATGGCATCAACCTCTGCCTGAAACTTTTCAGGGGTGGTTTTATATGCCTCATTGGAGAGGTTCTGGTTTCCATAGATGTGCCAGATAGGCATCATCGCAAACATGAACAGGCACCAGATCAGTGCGATCGCGACCCATAATCCCTCGGAACGATCTACCGGAGTTTTCCACCAGATGGTTTCTGCTGGGGGTAGTATTGAACTCATAACAGACTCTCCTCCTTAATTATGGGGCCATGGGGATAGAGATGATCTCCATAATTCCCCACATGGTATAGAAAACGGTTGGTACGGCTATTCCAAGAAATAGCAACAAGAATGGGTTATCGAGCAAGCGCTGCATTGCAGGTACTCTCTCTTCGTTTGTCTGTTCTTCCACTAGTTGACTCCCTCTGATGTTATAA
>JACNFK010000002.1 GCA_014384675.1 Candidatus Thiopontia autotrophica
TGTATGGAGTTACTGAGCCCGGTAGAGTTTTTTAAGTTTGTCAGTCGTGTGCTGACACGGTTTCGACATAATCAGGGGATTCTGCTCTCTGGGGCGATCGCCTATTACACGCTATTTTCTCTGATCCCGCTGGTTGCGCTGTTGCTGGTGGTGCTCTCTGCATTGGTCCCAGAGGCTGAGTTACTTGCTGTGGTGGATGCAGAGTTGCGGATGATTGTCCCTTGGCAGGCGGAACTCATAACTGCGCAGCTGGCATCATTTTTATCTCATCGCGAGGTTATCGGCTGGGTTGGTGGTGTGATCCTGCTGTTTGCCAGCTCACTTGCCTTTACTGCGCTGGAGAATGCGATGTCGGTGATCTTCTTCCATCGGGTGGAGATTCACCGCCGCCACTTTCTGCTCTCTGCGGTGATCCCCTATCTCTATATTGTGGCGCTGGGGGTGGGTCTGTTGATGTTGACGCTGCTGGCTGGGGTGTTGCAGTCTGTTGAGAGTATGGAGTTTTCGCTACTGCAGTGGACCATATCACTGCAGTGGCTTGCACAGTCCGGTCTCTACTGGATGGGGCTAGTGGGGGTCTGGCTGATGTTCTCTTCCATCTACTGGGTGATGCCGGTTGGCAGAATCTCGCTACGGCCTGTCTTGATTGGTGGTGCGGTAGCTACCCTGTTATGGGAGGGGATGCGCCATCTGCTGGTCTACTACTTCTCTACCATCAGTTTTGCCGATGCGGTATATGGTTCTCTGGCAACAGCAATCATTGCCCTCTTCAGTCTGGAGATGGCAGGTATTATTCTGTTACTGGGGGCGCAGGTCATTGCCGAGCTGGAGTATGTCAGGCAACAGGATGGGGGATTGGCTACAGGTTGATGGTGACTGTGAAGGTGCTGCCCTCTACGTCCTCACGATTCTTGTAAATTACTGTGCCGTTATGGTGGTCAGCAACCAGCCTGACTATATATAACCCCAATCCAAGGTGTGGCTGGTCTGGGTTGCTCTCCTTGCGGGAGGTGACCATGGACTCAAACAGGGTATCTCTGATCTCTGTAGGGATCGCAGCCCCCTCATTCAGAATAGAGATCTGAATATTGTCTATATCAGCATCTCCATTCATGCTTACCATGATGTCGATCGGTTTCCCTGGATCACTGTAGTCAACAGCATTGTTTAGCAGGTTATCCAGCATCTGTTCGATGGCATATGGCCAGCCGACAAACGGGATTGGTTGATCCGGTAGCTGAACCCTGAAATATTGCAGGGGATGGGTGTTTTGGTAGTTATCAAGGTACTCGTTAAGCAGTTCATTGAGATCAAACTGCTCTTCGGTCCCAGGGGTTAGTGCGTCTTCAAGGCTAGATGCCTCTGCCAGACTCTGCACAATGGATCCCAGCCTACCGATTCCACGTCGGGTTTTTTTAAGATACTTAATGCTATGTTCGGTCTCCGGGATCTCTCTTTCAAGATTTTCCAGAGAGGTTGAGACTATATTGAGCGGGTTGAGGATCTCATGTTTGAGCATACGCGGCATTCGCTCCAGATATTTTGTATATCTGGATAGTCGTGTAAGCATCGATGAGATGCTGCGTGACAGATCGCCCAGCTCATCAATTGAATCATTTTCAGTCTGGATGGATTCAGTAACGATACGTCCACTATCATCAATTGAGTTTGCGGTCTCTGTTCTAAGTTTATGTAGTCGCAGGGTCAGTCTGGTTGCAATTGTTATAAGAATAAGAGAAGCCAACAGGATGACCAGAAGGGTGGAGCCAATTACATTTTCCAGAGTTACCCTTAGTTCCGAGAGGATGCGCAGATTGCTCTGTTCAGCAACCACCACCCCAAGCTCCCCATCTTCACCATGTATTGGATAGGCAATTGTGATGATGTCAGCCAGCCCATCGTAAGAGGGGCGGGTAAAACGTTGCTCCTTTCCTGTCTCCAGGGCACGATCAATTGCATTCCAGGAGAACTCTCTGGTATCCCGTATAGGCTCTTCTACATTTTGAATTGGGGAGCCAAAAACCAGATCAAACAGAGGTGCTGTTATTGGGTTGCGCTCATCACTGCGGCTAACTGTGGTAATCAGGCTACCGGTTGTTGCCACAATACGGCGATGCTCATCGGTTATGGAGAAGCGGGCATCTGGCAGATCAATGGCGTTTATCATCCGCTCCATTGATGGTGCAGGCAGAAATACACGATTGGTGTAGGCCTCAGTCCACTCTCTGAAGGTGCCAATCTCCATATTCAGGGTACGCTCATCAGGGTCATCGATATCGATAATGGAGAAAGAGAGAGTTGTGTTTTCGTTGATTAACCTCTTTGGGAGTTTTAGCTCAATACTATATCCGTTACTGGCAGGGTACATGGATGCGGCAAATATCCGTTCATGTTTGCCAGTGATTGGTTTTTCCCACTGTTCATCCATCTGATAGATGCTCATGAGGCCTGGTTTATATGCAGTTACCAGATAGTTTTGTGCAGGACGGTTGCCTCTCTGCAGGTAGATGCGCAGGTGATCTCCACTGTCTACCCGTAGCCCTTTTCTTTTACGGAACAGCACAGTGTTGTCAGTAACCTGGAATAGTGCGTAGATGTTGCGTTTATCCGGAGTTAACGCCAGCACACGACTGAAGGAGAGATCAGTGCTTTGGTACTGATGCCCACCCTGCAGAATATGGGTTTCGCCATACTCAATGGCACGATAAAGGATTGGCTCCCACTCTTTGAAGCCTGGGCGGTCGAGGTTTGGAATCTCATCAATCTCATGTACGTAGAGATCTCTGTCACTGCTAAGATCATGGGGGATGCCGGTTTCTGGTTTGAATAGCTCAGGGTTATTGTGAAGAACAGTTGCTACCGCCTGGGACGCCATGGAGAGAGCGTTTTCCTGCCCCTGTTGCATAAACTGTTTCATCTCGGTCAACATCTTGTATCCCATAATCGGGATAGTGAAGAACAGAAGAATGGCAAGGATCAGCTTGTTACGGATCCCTCCCCATTGATACAGCTCTCCCTTGATCTTCTTCAGCAGTCCCAACGGTATCCAACTCCAAAGACGTTGCGAATGCAGTTGAACTCCGGATCAGCACGCTTGAATTTGATGCGGATTCTGCGGATATGTCCATTGATGGTGTTTTTCTCAACAATAGTCTGTCTTGTGACCGGCATTAGGGCTTCATAACTAAAGGCATCACCAGGAGATTCTGCCAGGGCCTCAACCAGCCAGAACTCAGTAAGGGTCAGTTCGATTGGTTTTCCCTTCCAGTGAACTGACATTGAGTTCTCATTAAGAGTCAGGTCACCACTAACTACGTTGCCTGGATCATTCTGGGTTGTGGTGTGAGTAAGTCTCTCCTCAATCCGGAATAGTGAGGAGACACGCACAATAAGGTAGTCGAGGGTGATGGGCTTGATCAGATAGTCCCAGGCCTCCATACGAAGACCCTCGACACGATCTATCTCGCTATCTCGTGCCGTAAGAAAAATGACTGGAACGGTTGGGTGAGTCTTTTGAAGTGAGTTGCAGATCTCAAAACCTGCATCGTGGTCCTCTCCCAACATTACATCGAGAATGGCCAGATCTGGGGGATTGGTGTTGAGTCCACGCAGAGCCTCGTTCTTGGTTGCATATGCTACAACCTCATAACCCTGGTTGCGCAAGGCATCTGTATAATTTTCGCGTTGATCAGGATCATCCTCAACAACAGCAATTTTTCTGTTCATGGGGTAATAGTATATACTGTGCGGCTTTCCATAGGGTGGTACACCCTGTTTCAGATAGATTAATCATAATAATGAAGTTAACAACAAGATTTGCTCCAAGCCCAACCGGTTATCTCCACGTTGGAGGAGCCAGAACTGCACTATTTTCCTGGCTCTATGCCCGTCGTCATGGGGGGAATTTTATTCTCCGTATAGAGGATACTGACAGGGAGCGCTCCACGGAAGAGTCGGTTGATGCGATTCTGAGGGGGATGGCATGGTTGGGGCTTGCCTATGACCAGGGGCCTTTCTATCAGACTCACCGTTTTGACCGTTACAGAGAGATTATTCAACAGTTGCTGGACGATGGACACGCCTACTATTGCTACTGCAGTCGCGAAGAGCTGGATGAGATGCGTGAGGGACAGCGGGCACGGAAGGAGAAGCCCCGCTATACCGGCCTTTGCCGTAGTCGCAGTGAGCCTCGTGACGGGGTGGATCCGGTTGTACGTTTCAAGAATCCAACTGATGGTGTAGTGGTTGTCGATGATATGGTGCGTGGTAAGGTGGTGTTTCAGAACAGTGAGCTGGATGATCTTATTATCGCCCGCTCTGATGGAACTCCAACCTACAATCTAACAGTGGTGGTAGATGATCTTGATATGGGGCTTACTCATATCGTGCGCGGGGATGACCATCTAAACAATACGCCGCGCCAGATCAATATTCTAAAGGCGCTTGGGGCAGAGACTCCCAAATATGCTCACCTGCCCATGATTCTTGGTTCGGACGGAAGCCGTCTATCAAAACGTCATGGCGCAGTCAGTGTGCTGCAGTACCGGGATGACGGTTATCTGCCTGAGGCACTGCTAAACTATCTGGTTCGACTAGGGTGGTCG
Source organism: Candidatus Thiopontia autotrophica (assembly GCA_014384675.1). Classification (NCBI taxonomy): domain Bacteria; kingdom Pseudomonadati; phylum Pseudomonadota; class Gammaproteobacteria; genus Candidatus Thiopontia; species Candidatus Thiopontia autotrophica. The sequence continues at coordinate 4,605 of JACNFK010000002.1, forward strand.
CACGGTGATCAGGAGGTATTCTCCATAGATGAGATGGTGGAGCTTTTTGATGTTACTGATGTTAACAACTCTGCCTCTACCTTTAACCCGGAGAAACTGCTCTGGCTGAACCAACACTATATAAAAAACAGTTCATCAGATCACATAGCCAGACACCTTAGATGGCATCTTGGGCGGCTTGATATAGACCCTGCGAACAGTGGTCCAGAGCTTGTGAAGGTTGTAGAGGCGCAGCAAGAGCGGGCAAAAACCCTGGTGGAGATGGCAGAGAATAGTCGCTGTTTCTATCTTGATTTTGATGAGTTTGACCAGAAGGCTGCAAAGAAGAATCTTAAGGCAGCAGCAGCCGAGCCACTTGAGAGAATTCGTGGCATGCTGTCAGAGCTGGAGATCTGGGATGCGGAGCCTATCCACGAGATTGTGAAAGAGACCGCAGAAATTCTTGATCTTAAGCTTGGCAAGGTGGCGCAGCCCCTGCGGGTGGCGGCAACTGGCACCGCAATTTCCCCGCCAATTGATATTACACTTGAGTTGATTGGGCGTGAGCGTGTTCTTGCAAGGATTGATATGGCGCTGGAGTATATTCAGCAGCGTGTAGCGGCACAAACTGCTTGACAGAAAACGGTCAAATCCGTAAAGTTGCGCCTCGCTGTTTGGGGCTATAGCTCAGCTGGGAGAGCACCTGCATGGCATGCAGGGGGTCGGCGGTTCGATCCCGCCTAGCTCCACCAAATAACATTTATAAAGTTCTATGTCCCCATCGTCTAGAGGCCTAGGACACCGGGTTTTCATCCCGGCAACAGGGGTTCGAAACCCCTTGGGGACGCCATTTA
>JACNFK010000003.1 GCA_014384675.1 Candidatus Thiopontia autotrophica
AATGGGCGGCATGATGTAAATTATCGCTCAGCTCATCTCCAGATGGCCGCATAACGGCGTTAAAAAATGATCATTTACTTTTAGTAAACTCACATTTTTTGCCTTGTTCTGCAGCTGTCTGCAGAGGTTCCCTGGACGATGTTTGAGTATTATCGTCTCAAAAAAGCCCCGGTCAGCATTGATCGGGGCTTTTTTGTTAGAATTGGTTTTTTGTAAATTGAGATATAACGATGATTAAGGCTGGGATTGTTGGAGGAACCGGATATACCGGTGTAGAGTTGCTGCGATTGCTTGCAAAGCACCCGGATGTGGAGCTACAGGTTATTACCTCTCGTTCAGAGGCAGGGAAGCCTGTTGCAGAGCTATTCCCCAATCTGCGCGGACATGTCGGTATTGAGTTCTCCGAGCCCGATATAGAGCAGCTGAAGAGCTGTGACGTGGTCTTCTCAGCAACCCCAAACGGGGTGGCCATGACGATGGCTCGAGAGCTGGTGAGTGCGGGTGTGCGCATTATCGATCTGGCGGCAGATTTTCGTCTGAGTGATCCGGCAGTCTGGGAGAAGTGGTACGGAGTGCCCCATGCCTGTGAGGATCTGCTGGCAGAGTCTATCTATGGTCTGCCTGAGGTGAACCGTGAGGCAATTCGGGAGGCGCGAGTATTGGCTAATCCAGGATGCTATCCAACGGCTGTCCAGTTGGGGTTTTTACCTCTGGTTGAAAAAGGGCTGGTAGAGCTGAATGGACTGATTGCCGATTGTAAATCAGGAGTTAGTGGCGCCGGTCGTGGTGCAAATGTAGGAACTCTGCAGGCCGAGTCTGCAGAGAGCTTCAAGGCATATGCAGTACCTGGACATAGGCACTGGCCAGAGATTCACCAAGGGGTTGGCAGAATGGCGCATCAGAGTGAAATAGGGCTCACTTTTGTACCTCACCTGGTACCAATGATTCGTGGGATTCATGCGACACTCTATATGCAGCTATCTGAGAATGTTGCTGACCTGCAGTCAGTTTATGAAGAGAAGTATCTGAATGAGCCTTTTGTCGATGTGCTACCGGCTGGCTCTCATCCAGAGACACGTACGGTGCGTGGGAGTAATGTATGTAGAATTGCCATCCACAAACCTGAAGATTCAGATCACGTAGTTGTGTTGTCGGTGATTGACAATCTGGTCAAGGGCGCCTCTGGGCAGGCAGTGCAGAATATGAATATCATGTTTGGTCTTGATGAGACTACAGGACTGGATCTGGTCGCCCTCATGCCTTGATGGACGGTCTCTGAAAACCGTAAAAGTTGACTAATTTTGTCGGAGATCAGATAATTCATTGAATAATGATTCTGGAGATGTTTTTATGAAAGAGATTAATGTACTCAATGACTACGTAGGATTTACCGAGGCTGCAGCTATCAAGGTTAAGGCGCTAATTGCGGAAGAGGGAAATGATAATCTCAAGCTTAGAGTCTATATAACAGGTGGTGGCTGTTCCGGATTTCAGTACGGATTCAAGTTTGATGAAGATGTGGAGGAGGGGGATACCGTCGTAGAGAAAAATGGTGCCACCATGCTGGTTGACTCGATGAGTATGCAGCATCTCAATGGCGCCGAGGTTGATTACTATGAGGGGCTTGATGGCGCACGTTTTGTGGTCAATAACCCGAATGCAACATCAACCTGTGGTTGCGGGTCATCGTTTTCAGTTTAAGAAGCCTCTAAAAAGCTTAATGCGCCCTCTATTCCGCTCCTTCGGAAAATCCCTTGTGGGTCCAAATTCCTGCGCGATCATCATGCCCCCTGGCGAGAGCTGCGGGCTAGTTTTATTGAGTTGTTAAATCATACTTGACTCATTCAATAGAATGTGTGATTATTGATGGACTTATGCCAGTAAAAGACTATAAAAAATCAATTTTCGAGCAGTTTGCCCGTACCGGGAAAGCCTTTAGCAATGCCTATCGAATTGAGCTGTTAGAGATCCTTGCACAGGGAGAGCGTACTGTAGAGCAGCTCTCAATTACAGCCGAACTGACTGTTGCCAACACATCTCAGCATCTTCAACTGTTAAGAAATGCAGGATTGGTTACCGCAAGAAAGGTTGGGCAGTATGTCCACTACAACCTCTCTGACGACCTGGTTATTGATCTATTGGTGGCACTGAGAAAACTATCTGAGCGCCATCTGGCCGAGGTAGAGCGCCTGGTCAATACTTATCTAACTGTCAAGGATGATCTGGAACCTGTTCCGGTTAACGAGCTGATGGAGCGTGCTGGAGATGGCGTGGTCACAGTACTGGATGTCCGTCCTGAGGTTGAGTATGAGGCTGGACATATCCAGGGCGCAATAAGTGTACCGATGGACCAGCTTGAGGATCGCGTTGGTGAGCTTGATCCTGAGCGTGAGATTGTTGCCTACTGTCGTGGCCCATACTGCATGTTGGCTTATGATGCCGTTGCCAAGCTTCGTGAGAAAGGGTTCAAGGCGCGTCGTATGGATGAAGGTTTTCCAGAGTGGCGCAAAGCTGGCATGCCAGTTGAGATGAAAGAAGAGTAGTTCCCAATCCGGTAGAATATCCGGATGAAAATTAAATCCCCAGAACTTCTATCCCCTGCAGGGACACTGCAGCATATGCGTGCGGCTTTTGCCTATGGCGCAGATGCTGCCTATGCTGGTCTGCCACGCTATGGTCTGCGGGTGCGAGAAAATGACTTTGACCTTGCTGGATTGGGGAGCGCTATTGATGAGGCGCATCAGCAGGATAAGAAGCTATATGTAACAGCAAATATACTGGCTCATAACAGCAAGGTAAATACTTTCCAGAGAGATATAGAGCCCGTTGTTGAGCTTGGTCCGGATGCCTTGATTATGGCGGATCCTGGCCTGATCCATATTGTGAGAGAGCGCTGGCCAGAACAGACAATTCATCTGTCGGTACAGGCCAACAGCGTCAATTATGCGACAGTAAATTTCTGGAAGAGCATGGGTATTGAGCGGGTGATTCTCTCTCGTGAACTCTCTCTTGATGAGGTAGAGGAGATTCGTCAGCAGTGTCCCGATATAGAGCTTGAGGTCTTTGTCCATGGAGCGCTCTGCATGGCCTACTCCGGACGCTGTCTACTCTCCGGATACATCAATCACAGGGATGCAAACCAGGGGGCATGTACCAACGCCTGCCGCTGGGAGTACAGAGAAGTTGCCAGTAAGGTTGATGATAATGGCGACTTGGCAGTTGCTGATGATCAGGCGCATGGCCAAAGAATACTGATTGAAGAGATGGGACGCCCGGGGCAGCCAATCCCTATGGAAGAGGATGAGAATGGTACCTACATCATGAACTCCAAAGATTTGCGTGCAGTAGAGCATATTAAGCGTCTGGTTGAGATGGGGGTGGATTCACTTAAAATTGAGGGCAGAACCAAGTCCATCTATTACGTAAGCAGAGTGACCCAGTCATACAGGAAGGCGATTGATGATGCGGTTGCGGGCCGTGATTTTGATCCTTCACTGCTTGGTGAGCTTGAGAATCTTGCCAGCAGAGGATATACCGATGGTTTTTTCAAGCGACACCATGATGAGGAGTATCAAAACTATATTCAGGGGAACTCTTTGGGTCATCAGCAACTCTATGTAGCAGAGATTACAGATTATGATCCCCAGCAGAAGGTGGCAACACTACTGGCCAAAAACAAGTTCAGTGTTGGAGACAGAGTGGAGTTGATTATGCCTCAGGGTAATCGTGAGTTTGTTCTGGAGAGGATTGAGAATTTGAAAGGGGAGTTGGTTGATGTTGTTCCAGGCGGTGGTCATCGAGCACGGATTCCACTTGACCTCTCGTCACATGGGAATAGTTTCAGCCACGGGATGATTGCCAGATTCCTGTAAACCAATCTTTTTTACGTTAATATCTCAGATTAAGTAGTTACCAAACAATAACGAGGGGAGTAGTTGTGTCCAGGATAGAAGCAAGCCGAGGTCAATTTCCACATGTGAGAATGCGCAGAATGCGTAGAGATGATTTTTCGCGTCGGATGATGCGAGAGAATGTATTGACCCCAAACGATCTGATATACCCAATGTTTGTTATTGAGGGTAAAGACCGTCGCCAAAAGGTTAAGTCAATGCCGGGGGTAGAGAGGGTAACTATCGATCAACTGCTAAAAGAGGCAAAACAGCTGATTGATCTCGGTATTCCGACTATTGCCCTCTTTCCTGTGGTCCCCAAAAACAAGAAATCACTGCTCGCAGAAGAGGCCTACAACCCTGATGGCCTGGCGCAACGCGCAGTACGGGCACTCAAGAAGAAATTTCCGCAGCTGGGAGTAATGACAGACGTTGCTCTGGACCCATTCACCACCCATGGCCAGGATGGCATTATTGATGATAGTGGTTATGTCATGAATGATGAGACGGTAGAGGTCTTGATGCAGCAGGCGGTATCTCATGCGGAGGCAGGCGCCGATATTGTTGCACCATCAGATATGATGGATGGAAGAATTGGGGATATCCGCTTTGCGCTGGAAGAAGAGGGCCACATTCACACCAGAATCATGGCCTACTCAGCCAAATATGCATCCAGTTTCTATGGCCCATTCCGTGATGCGGTCGGCTCTGCAGCAAATCTTGGTTCTGGTGATAAATCAACTTACCAGATGGATCCAGCAAATAGTGACGAAGCACTATGGGAGGTCTCGCTTGATCTGGAAGAGGGGGCAGATATGGTGATGGTCAAGCCTGGAATGCCATATCTTGATATTGTCCGCAGGGTTAAGGATCAGTTCGGGGCCCCTACCTTTGTCTATCATGTAAGTGGTGAGTACAGCATGCTGAAGGCGGCTGCCCAGAAGGGATGGCTCAATGAAGAGGCGGTAGTGCTGGAGGCTCTACTGGGATGTAAACGTGCAGGTGCAGATGGGATTCTCACCTACTATGCCAAAGATGTAGCACGTTGGCTGAAGGCATAAACCTGGTTAACAAAACTCCATGACAGATCGATATATGGTGGTTGGCAATCCGATTGCCCATAGCAAATCCCCGCAGATTCACTCCATGTTTGCAGAGCAGACCGGGCAGGATCTGATCTATGAAAAACAGCAGGTAGAGGCGGGAGAGTTCGTACAGGTACTTAATGCCTTTCAACAACTTCAAGGCAGAGGGATGAATGTCACAGTCCCCTACAAGCACGAGGCATGGGAGGCAGTCGATGAGCTGTCGCCACGGGCACAGCGTGCAGGTGCAGTCAATACCATTCAGATTCGTGATGATGGCTCACGTTATGGTGACAACACCGATGGGGTTGGATTATTGAGAGATCTGACAATAAATCATAAGGTCATCCTTAAAGACAAAAACATCCTGATCATGGGCGCAGGCGGTGCAGTCAGGGGAATACTTGAGCCACTTCTTAACGAAAAACCAAACCAGATATCAATTGCCAACCGTACCCCAGAGCGTGCCGAAGAGTTGGCAGAGGAGTTTTCTGATCTCGGCAATATAGAGGGTGGAGGTTTTGATGAGCTCGATGGCCAACATTTTGACCTGATAATCAATGGAACCGCAGCCAGTCTGCAGGGAGAGATGCCGCCACTGCCATTTGATATTCTGGCTCCAGACGCAGTCTGTTATGACCTGATGTACTCGGCTGAGCCAACCCCATTCATGCAGTGGGGGGAGGAGTTTGGTGCAGTAAAAATAATGGATGGACTGGGTATGCTAGTGGAGCAGGCGGCAGAATCTTTTAGCCTGTGGCGAGGAGTGCACCCCAATACAGCACCGGTGATTAAGGCGCTGCGTTAACAGATGTGAAATTTAAGTGTTACAGCAAATGGAGTCAGCTACCTGCAGGTGTTGATTCGCTATTTGATCATAGTGGGGATGAGAGCATGTTTCTCACCCGCGAATGGTTCGAGGCACTTGATACAATAGCATTAGAGGATGGGCAGTCACTATTGCTGACCAGCGTAGTTGATGAAGAGAGTGTGCTGGCACTGTTGCCACTAATTGGAGAGGGTGAATACTGGCAATCAGTTAGCCATCGTTACACCGCCATCTACAGTTTGCTGTTAGCAGCAGAGAGACAGCCAGAAGTCCTGGCCTGTTTGGCTGAGGGGCTGAGTCAACACTCTATCCACTCTTTGCAGCTGAGCCCTGTTGCCGAAGATGATCATAATATATTGGGTCTGCAACAGGCTCTGGCTACCTTTGGTTACGAACCTCAAAAATACTTCTTTTTCTATAACTGGATCCATCGCACCCAGCAGCACTCATTCGATGCATACATGGCCGGAAGGCCTGCTCAATTGCGCAATACCATCACACGCAAACAGCGCAAGCTGGAGCGTGAACATGAATGCAAGATACGTATGTTCAAGGGGGATGAGGTACAACAAGGGTTGATAGATTACCACTCCGCCTATTCAGCTAGCTGGAAAGCGAACGAGCAGTATGTGGCGCTGCTCGATGCGGTAGCGATCAACCTGTCAGTACCGGACTGGACAAGAATAGCTGTTTTATATATCGACGGGAAAGCTGCTGCAGCACAGCTCTGGTTTGTTGTTCACGGTCAAGCGAGTATCTTCAGGTTGGCCTATGATGAAGAGTGGAAGCGCTACTCACCTGGCTCCATTCTTACTGCATACCTGATGCAGTATGTGATTGAAATCGATAAGGTTGAGGAGATTGACTTCCTCACTGGTAACGAGGCCTACAAGCGGGACTGGATGTCACTGCGTAGAGAGCGATGGAGGCTGTTATTTATCAAGCAGAATAGATCGCAGGGTGATTCAAGTACGTTGATGGCTATGCTCAAGAATGGGTTTAAGCGTATATTCAACAAGTAGGCCGACTGTAGGGCACAGTTCAGTCATGAAGAGATCTTGTTGATCTTATTATATAGTCAGGAGCGGAACAGAGCGAGCTTGTTGATTGTGTCAAAATTCACAGTATAGCGGCTTGGATCTGATGCTATATGGAATCCGTATATCACAATATTTAGTGATTCCGTATAATATACTGTTA
>JACNFK010000004.1:0-3818 GCA_014384675.1 Candidatus Thiopontia autotrophica
TAGCTATTTTTCTACCTGTTCCCACTGTGCCGTAGTATAGGTTTTGATGGACAGCGCATGTAGCTCACCACTGGCTAGAACATCATTGACTGTTGCCATCACTGCACGCTGTTGTGCAAGTAGACCCTGCCCATCAAAGCTGTCACTGATGACGGTAGCCTCACAGCTGCAGCCATCACCCTCAAGCACTGCAGTTGCACCCGGGATTCCATCCTCTATTCTATTCTTTATCTCTGCCAACTCCATCAACTGTTCTCCTTGCCGTCACTCACTTATCTGCCCAATGGGCTGCTTTGAGCAGTATCCGATCAATCCGGTTTCTGATTTTTCTACTTCCAGAGGCGTAATTATTCACCAGGATTGAGAAGGTCAGCTCTCTCCCTTTTTTACTCTTCAGGTATCCGGCAATCCCACGAACGGATGAGAGTGTACCTGTCTTGCCCCAGACCCTGCCCTGCAGTGCAGTATCGTGGAAACGGTAACGCAGTGTTCCATCATGACCAGCCCTGGATAGTGACTTACGAAACACCCTGGATTGAGGATGGCTATCCATAAACCTCAACACCTTTACCAGATCTGCCGGTCTTAACAGATTGTAACGTGAGAGCCCAGACCCATCTACCTGGCTATACCGGTAAGGCTTGATCTTGCGCTTACCCATAAAACGTCTGACCTCATTGAGGCCACGCTCAACAGAACCAGGATTGACAACCTCTCCACTCTTGTTGCGCTTGATTCCAGTGGCTCGCAACAGATGTTCTGCTACCAGATTGATACTCCTCTTATTGGCGAGCGGCAGAATATTCTTCAACGGCGAGGAGTGGTGAGTCCAGACCAGACCACTATTTTCAGCTGTAGCACTGTTCTGATCACGATCAACTGCCTTGCCACCAACCTTGATACCTGCGCTCTCCAATGCCTCCTTGAAGAGAGTTGCTGTATAGGCAGTTGGATTATCCACAGTGACCTTGCCAGACATCTCCGGATTCCTGCGCATTTTTTTCGGGACCTCAACCACAAAGTTATTGGTGCCATGTTCACGACCAATCTGCACCTGTCGGCTCTCACCACTTCTCTTGATCTCGACGCTCATGTAGTCAGTATCAGGATAGAGGTGAATCTGGCTCTTCTTAAGACTCTGCTTGCGGTTCCTGTCAATCCGGTAACCTACGGTACCGCCATGAATTGTCAGACCTGATGACTGTGCCGAGAACGCATAGTTCTCATCATCCCAGGCCCATCCCTTACCCAGAGGCTCATCAATAAAAATATCGTCAATCCCGACAATATCTCCATCAATACGTTTCACCCCCTCCTTGACCATACGTTTGGCCCAGCTCTTGAGAAAACTGCGCCCTACCGCCCCCTCTGCGGTGCCAAGGGTTGGGTCACCACCGCCAATTATATGAATGTCACCACGAATCACCCCATTTAAGGGGATTGTCTTGTGCGGGAATTGGAGATGAGTAGTAAAGGTGTAATCGGACCCCAGCCGCTCCAGAGCAGTTGCCGTAGTAACAAGCTTGGCAACCGAGGCGGGGACAAAAGGGCTATCCCCATTACGTGAATAGAGCACCTTTCCTGTCTTACTCTCCTCAATCCTCACCCCCCAAATTGCAGCAGGGGTTTTGGGAGAATCAATGATGGCATCAATATCCGATACCACATCAGCAACTACCCCCTGCATCCACAACAGGGAGGCAAGGGGCAGGAAAACGGTGGATACTACTCTATGCATAGATTTGGGGACACATAACCAAATCATACGTACATACAGCTATCCTGCAAGTGTCTGCAACAGTCCGTTGAGACGGCGAGTAAAGCTGGCAGGGTCATCCAGCTGACTTCCCTCTGCGAGCATTGACTGATCAAACAGGATTCTGGTCCAGTCAGCAAAACGCTCATCATCCGTCTCATTCTGCAGGCGCTCGACCAGTGGATGCTGCACATTGATCTCCATTACACGCTTGGAGGATGGAGCTTCCTGTCCCATACTCTTCATGATGCGCTCCATATTGGCATCCATGGCACCGGCATTGGCCACCAGACATGCAGGTGAATCGGTAAGACGGTGGCTGACACGAATATCCTCAACCTCCTCTCCCAAAACACCCTTCATCTGATCAATAAGACTCTTGAAGCTCTCCTCTTCCTGCTTCTGCTCCTTCTTCTCCTTCTTGTCTTCCAGGTCACCCAGATCCAGATCACCCTGGGTTACTGATACCAGAGACTTGCCATCAAACTCGCGTAGATGGTTCACCACCCACTCATCGACATGATCACTAAGTAGTAGAACCTCAATCTCCTTCTTGCGGAAGACCTCTAAATGAGGGCTGTTTTTCGCTGCGTTATAGGTCTCTGCTGTGATGTAGTAGATCTTCTCCTGACCATCCTGCATCCGCTCAACGTAGGTCTCAAGCGACACATCCTGAGTAGCACTCTCACTGTTTGATGTAGCAAAACGACAGAGCTTGGCGATACGCTCCTGGTTGGAGGTATCCTCAATCAACCCCTCCTTAAACACCGCCCCAAACTCACTCCAGAACTTGGCGTACTCCTCTTCACCCTTCTTGACCACACCCTCAAGCATTCCCAGAACCTTCTTCACAGAGCCTTTGCTGATCTGATCCACCACCTTGCTGCTCTGCAACAACTCACGAGAAACGTTAAGAGGAAGATCATTAGAATCAATCACTCCCCGAATAAACCTCAAGTAAGTTGGCATTAGTTTTTCAGTGTCTTCCATAATGAAAACACGGCGCACATAGAGCTTGATACCATGAGAACGCTCACGGTCATTCAGATCAAATGGCGCCTTGGCAGGAAGATATAGTAGCTGGGTGTACTCAAGGTTTCCCTCTACCCGCGCATGAATCCACTCCATCGGATCCTGCCAGTCGTGCCCTACACTCTTGTAGAACTCCTTGTACTCATCCTCACTAATCTCGTTGCGGTTCATCGACCAGAGTGCGGTTGCCTTGTTTACCTGCTCCCACGGCTCCTGCTCTACCGTCTCTGCAGGCTCTGATGACTCATCTCCATCCTCCGCAGCAGGAGGCGGGGCATCATTTTCCATCATGATTGGCAGAGTAATATGCTCGGAGTATTTGTGTATCAGTGATTTGATCTTCCAGCTATCGAGAAACTCCTCCTCGTCGTCACGCAGATGTAGAGTAATGCGGGTGCCGCGACGCTCCTTGTCAATTGTCTCAAGAGTGTAATCACCCTCGCCTGATGACTCCCAACGCACACCGTGCTCGGTAGTAAGGCCGGCACGTCGTGTCTCTACCGTTACCTTGTCTGCAACAATAAAGGAGGAGTAGAAACCCACACCAAATTGGCCAATAAGATGTGAATCCTGCTTCTGGTCGCCAGTCAGCTTCTCGAAAAATGATTTGGTACCTGAGCGGGCGATGGTGCCAATATTCTCCATCACCTCCTGACGGTTCATACCGATACCGTTATCATCAATGGTCAGAGTCTTGGCATCCTTGTCCATGGTGATCTCGACCTTCAGATCAGGATCATTCTCAAATAGTGCATCATCGGACAGCCCCTCAAAACGTAGCTTGTCACAGGCATCTGCCCCATTGGATACTAGCTCACGCAGGAAGATCTCCTTGTTGCTATACAGTGAATTGATTACCAGTTTGAGCAGCTGTTTTACCTCAGCCTGAAACCCCATCGTCTCCTTGTGTGCTTCTTGTGTCTCTGTCGCCATCTCTCTATTTACTCCATCTCATTGTTTTTTAAATAATTACTTATAAATATCACAAACTACGCCCTCCCTTTATGGGGGCGTTAAACCAGTTTTCAAG
>JACNFK010000004.1:3942-10002 GCA_014384675.1 Candidatus Thiopontia autotrophica
TAAGCTTTTTCAGAGGTTCTTTAGAAACTGTAATCCTGCTCGATGCAGTGTCTCAACCAGTGGTTGAGGAACAGATTGAGGCGCCAGCGGGCATCAAGATTCTCCTCACCATCGCGCACCAAAGAGAGGAAAGAGCGCAGAGACTCTCCCTGACTCATTGACATAACCTCTGCTTGCTGACTGTCGTGGTATAGACGTATCTTGGCAGATGGCTCCTCCTCACTACCGGACAACCCCACAAAGCGGTGAGTCAACAGCAGTGTTGTGGTGAATTTATTCTCTTCAACCACCGTAAGGAACAGCGGGAATTCACCCTCAGCCACAAACTGTTTTTCAAAGTTGCGGGTACGGACATCAGGGACAAGGCGAAAGAAGAGATCAAAGTTCTCTTCATACAGAGCCATCAGACTCTTCAGATCATGGCGAACCAGTTTTTTGAGAAGTGCGATATTCTCTGCCTGGGCAGGAGTTGCGACCCCCCTTCTTGCCCGGCTAATCGCCCTGTTGATTGTCCCCTCATAATGCATAAATTGAATTCTATCAAAAACTATCGCCCCACTCCTCACGAATACGCTCTCGATTCATCACCAACCACTGCACAGCCAAAAGAGGTGTGGCTGAGTTTATTTCGCCTCTCTGCCAGATCTCCAGCAACTCTGAATAGGGGACAACATGAACCAGGATATCCTCATTTTCATGGTCCAGCCCATGTACGCCACCAGCAGCGGTTGAGTCCACCTCGCCACAATATAGAGCCAGGGTCTCTGAGGTTCCCCCAGGGCTAACCCAGTAGCGGGCAATAAACTCAAGCCTGCCAACCTGACAACCAGCCTCCTCATCACTCTCTCGTCTGGCTACCGACTCGTCACTCTCCCCCTCCTCCACCATCCCGGCAACCACCTCCAGAAACCATGCACCTGCCTCACACTCCAGCGCACCTATTCGGAACTGCTCAACCATCACCACCGCATCCTCTCTTGGATCATAAAGCAGAACTGCGACCGCATGACCACGCTCAAAAAGCTCTCGTGACATAGGTTCAGACCACCCACCCTCAAACAGCGTATGCTGCAGACGATACTTCTCCATGCGGAAAAAACCGTCATAGACAATCTGCTTATCAAGAATCTTGTATCTCTTTTCCACTACCATCCCTCTGTGACATAGCCTGTCAGCAGATATTAACCCATGGTAGAATTCGCCGCCTCTCCCCGTGGCACAACTGGATAGCGCGTGCCCCTCCTAAGGGCAAGGTTACAGGTTCGACCCCTGTCGGGGAGGCCATTTACCAGTATTTAGCCATCCACACCATAGAGAACCGTGAGCGCATCCTGAACAACCACCTCTACCCATACCTATGCAGTAGAGCGACAAAGTGGTGTCATTGAAAAGAGCATCCCTTTGACATCATCACAACTGATACTATAATGATACTATGCCGAAGAAGATTAGAGAGCTAATCCGAGAGCTTGAAAAAGCAGGGTTCCAGAACCGGGGAGGCAAAGGCAGTCACCGTAACTACCTGCACCCCTCTGGAGCGATTCTGACCATATCAGGAAAACTTGGTAACGATGCAAAACCCTACCAAGAGAAGCAGGTAACACAAAAGATTAACGAGGTATCAAAGTGAAAGAGCGTGACCGTTATTTGAAGATTGTAGAGTGGTCCGAAGAGGATCAGTGTTATGTCGGTTCTGTACCCGGCTGGATCGGACAGGCTTGTCATGGAGACAATGAAGAGAAGGTATACCACCAACTCTGCCAGATTGTAGATGAGTGGATTGATATTTATAAAAAGGATGGTAATCCATTACCGGAACCTACAGCCGGAAAAACATACTCAGGCAAGTTTGTATTGAGGATGGAACCAGAGCTACACAAACAACTTGCCATTCACGCGGCTCAGGCCGGAGTGAGCCTGAACAAATATTGCTCTCAGCAATTGGAAAGCTGTAGCGCATAACCAAACATGCAGAGGATAGATTGATCCTCGAAAAGCGGCCCCTTCAACCGCTCTCCCCTGCATCCTTTTTTTGAAGGCCACGCCGTGAATAGGTGCCACGTTACAGCTAGCAATCGCCTCTCCCCGTGGCACAACTGGATAGCGCGTGCCCCTCCTAAGGGCAAGGTTACAGGTTCGACCCCTGTCGGGGAGGCCAAACTAAAACAGGATCAGGCTCTCTTCCTGGAAAAGCAGCTTGACTCTGTCACCAACGTGAAATCGGGACAAGCCCTCCATCGAAATGCGTATCTGATCAGACTCTGATGACTCCACCAGATAGTGCATCTCCTGCCCGGAAAACTCACTTCGCACAACATGACAGACCCCATCCTCTGAAGATTCTGCCAGCTCCAGACGGATTTCATGTGGCCTGAAGAGAACCTCAACCTCCTGCTGCTCTGGATCAACCCCATTACTGAATGAGTGGACAAAGGAGCCGACAGAGGTCTTGATCTCACCGGTTTCTAAAACTTTTCCCGGAATCCAGCTACCATCCCCAACAAAATTGGCAACCCATCTATTGTTTGGTTCTGTATAAACTTGCTCTGGCGTCCCCCACTGCTGGAGCACTCCCTGATCTATCAGCCCCACCTCTTCACCGAAGAGAAATGCCTCTTCTTGATCATGAGTCACCAGAATGGCAGTGATCCCCCTCTCTTTCAGAAGATCACGAATCTCCCTAACCAGCCGCCTGCGCAGATCGGTATCAAGATTTGAGAAAGGTTCATCCATCAATAGCAGAGATGGTTTTGCCGCCAGAGCGCGGGCCAACGCCACACGCTGCTGTTGACCGCCAGAGAGCTCGTGAGGATAACGCCCTCCAAAACCCTCCATCCGTACCAGATCGAGCCACTCATTCGCCTCCCGTTTGGCATCACTCTTTGAACGATCACGGATCCCAAAGGTTACATTATCCAAAATCGACAGATGGGGGAAGAGAGCATAATCCTGAAAGATCATTCCAATATTGCGCCTCTCTGGCGGAACCATACGCTCAACAGATGAGGCGAGGGTCTGTCCCACCCAGACCTCCCCCTCTTTCAGATCATGAAAACCTGCCACCACATTTAGTAGCGTACTTTTGCCACAACCGCTAGGACCCAACAGACTGGCCAACGCCCCTTTTTTCAGGGTAATGTCGATACCACTCAATACGGTCTGATCACCGTAGTTACTAGAGAGATTTTTTATTCTCAGGATCTCATCCTGCTGCGGGCTCATCAAATTCATCTTCCACTCCTTCAATCTCTCTGCTCTCGATTTACTCTCTATGACTTGCAATCGTTCGACTCAGCAGGATTACCGGGCCAAGCCCCACCAAAACAATCATCAGGGCTGCAATCGATGATTCTTGCAACATCTCATCCGACGCAAAGTAATAGACATGAGTTGCCAATGTCTCAAAATTAAAAGGTCGCAACAGCAGTGTGGCTGGCAGCTCCTTCATCACATCCACAAAGACAATAAGTGCAGCCGTCAATAGGCCACTCCTGATCATTGGAATATGTACTCTCCAGACCATAGCAAGGGGCCCCTCTCCCAGAGAACGTGCCGCATGATCCATTGATGGTCGAATCTTTCCCAGGCTTGCATCCAACCCACCCGTTGCCACCGTAAGAAAGCGGACCACATATGCAAACAACAGAGAGAAAAGTGTTCCACTAAATATTAGTCCCGGATCATATCCAAACCATGACTGGAACCAGATATTAATCCCTCGGTCTACCCAACCAAAAAATATAACCACGCCAATGGCCAGTACCGCGCCCGGCATGGCGTAACCAACCCCTGCCAGGCGGTGCGCAAGTCCCACCCCTCCCCGCTTCTGCTGGCGCTTGGCATAGGTAACCAATAGACCGACAGTAACAGTTAACAACGCTGCCAATGTAGCCACCCATAAACTATTGAGCCCATACTCAATGATCTGCGGATTCCAGTAGTGGTCTACTGAATCCCATGCATAACTGGCCAGAACAGTAAAAGGAATCACAAAACCAAGAATGACGGGAAGGGTCACAACCAACAGGACAAGCTGACGCTCTCCTGTTGTTAGTGATTTTCGCTCAATCAGCTTTCTACTATCACCCTCCTGGTATTGTCGCTGACGGCGACGGCTCATCTGCTCTATAACAATAAGCAGCAGCACCATCCCCATCAACAGAGTGGCAATTTGTGCGGCACCACCAACATTATTGCGATTGAGCCAGATATCAAAAATTCCGGTGGTCATGGTCTCTACGGCAAAAAAATCGACCGTTCCAAAATCATTGAGAGTCTCCATCAGCACCAGTGAGGTTCCCACCGCAATCGCGGGACGGGCCGCGGGTAACGATACCCGGAAGAAGCTTCCCCAGGGGCCGCACCCCAATAGACGGCTCAGATTGCCCGGACGGTCGGACTGCTCCAAAAATGAGGCTCGCGCCAACAAGTAGACATATGGATAGAGGGTGAGAGTGAACATGGTCATTGCTCCACCCATCGAACGAATCTCGGGAAACCAGTAGTCTGATTTATAACGCCACTCAAACAACTCTCTCAGGTATCCCTGAACCGGACCTGAGTACTGCAACAGATCTGTGTAGAGATAGGCCAAAAGATAGGAGGGAAAGGCAAATGGCAACAACAGAGCCCACTGAAAAACTCGACGCCCCGGGAACTCATACCTTGTTACCAGCCAGGCTGTTGCCACACCCAATATTGCGCTTGGTACCCCTACACCAACCATCAACAGTAACGAACTTTGCAGGTAGCGCGGAAGCGTGGTCTCAAGCAGGTGCCCCCAGATATTCTCTTCCGGGAAAAATGCCTGCCCCATCACTGCCAAAATTGGCAATATCACAAACAGTGAAATGCCCCAGGCAACAGCTGCCCAGGGCATCACATGAAGTGCCTTGCGGCTATTCACAATCGCTTAACTCCCGAAGTTAACCTCTGCCACCAGCTCCGATGCTGTCTTGGAGTAATCTGCAATTTTGGCAAGAGATACTGAATCTGCCTTGAACTGGCCTCCACTGAGATACTTCGTAACTAGAGGAGATGTTGGCACCCCACCCTTTACAGGGAACTCATGATTTTCATTGGCATACATGTACTGCGCCATATCTCCAGCAAGCCACTCCATGAGTCGAATAGCATTTGATCTATTCGGCGCATACTTTAACAGACCGACACCGCTAATGTTAATGTGTGCACCACGATCATCTTGGTTTGGAAAAATCACATTTACCCCCTTTGCCCAGGCGATCTGCTCAGGGTTCTTGCCCCCATTTCCGGTAAACATTTTTCCAAAGTAGTAGGTGTTTGCAATCGCTAAGTCACACTCTCCAGAATTGACCCCGCCCACCTGCGCACGGTCATTGCCTTGCGGCTTGCGCCCCAGATTATTGTTCACCCCTTTTAACCACTCTTTGGCACCCTCTCTACCCAGTGCACTTACCATGGAGGAGATAAGGGAGATGTTATACGCATGGTTTCCCTTGCGCATACAGATCTTGTATCCCAGGTCGGGGGCTGCCAACTGCTCATAACTGGTGATTGCACCTTCTGGCACCCGATCCTTGGCAGCCATAATCACCCGTGCTCGCTGCGTCAATGCAAACCACTCTCCTTCCGGGTCGCGCAGATTCTGAGGGATATTTAATTCCAGCAGCTCACTCTTTACCGACTGCAACAGTCCTGCTTGCTTCAGTGCTGCAAGTCTACTTACATCAACAGTTAAAGCCAAATCTGCAGGGCTGTTTTTTCCTTCAGCCTTCAAGCGCTCAATCATCCCCTTCTTTGCATATACAGTGTTGACCTTGATTCCGGTTTCTGCTGTAAACATATTCAACATTGGTTCAATAAGGTGGGGCTGACGATAAGAGTAGACATTAATCTCCTCCTTAGCCAAAGCCACTCCACTCATCAACACTCCAGCCAATCCTGTTACAACACCAACCAGACCACCAATCCAAAAATATCTATCTCTTTTCATCTTTACCGCTCCTATCTATGCTACAACATCAAACCAATAAAACAGCCCCACCAGAATTTAACTTCTGGCGGGACAAGGGAGGAAAT
>JACNFK010000005.1 GCA_014384675.1 Candidatus Thiopontia autotrophica
GATATTTCTCAAACAGGGTAATTATTCACCTGCAAAAACAGTGGGTACGCACCTTAGCAGGTATAATGGTGGCCTCACTCGGTCTTGCACAACTGCAAACACTCTATTTTTCATGAAATTCAAAATTGACCAGGCTGAACTAAAGGCCAGCAAGATCCCGCACGAGATCTTCCTAACCAACCTGATTGTAAACCATATCCTCTTTTTTATAGCCGCCCTGGGGGTGGCCAAGTCGATACCTCAACTTGTTGCGTTAACCCCAATCATCTCCATTGCCACACTGAGCTATATTCTGCTTCACGGCAAACGGATACAGAAACATGCTGCATGGTTTGTTCGCTGTCACTGGCAGATTGCAATAAACCGAAGCAGAATTATATTGTTCATGCTCAGCGCACTAACTGCACTGTTGAGTGTCATCTATGCAATCCATCTCTATGGTGATGTACCTTTTGCACAGGTCTTTCCATTTGCCGCAATTGTGACACTGCCTGTGATGATTACTATTTTGGCACTTATTCTAATGGAATCAGAGGCTCTCCACTTTGCAAACTCGGGTCAGCTCTCAAAAGGGATGGTTAATAAATTTCCTCCACCAGATTCAATTATAGAGATTGAGGATTAATATGAGATATTTTGCCCGGTTTACCACACTATCGCTCATAGCCATTGCGGCCGTTGCCATTCTTCTGCTACCCGATGAAGATAACAGCACAAGCGGAACAGCTCCATGGGAGATCATCATTACCCCATCGGGAAATAGTCGTCTGCTTGGCATAACTATTGGCGAAAGCTTGCTCAAGGAGGCGCAAACAGTATGGCAAGAGGAGCCTGAGATAACCCTGTTTCTTCCTGAAAATGGAGAACCCAAGGTTGAGGCATACTTTCAACGTATCGCAAGCGGCGGGGTACGTGCCAGTATAGTTACTGAAATCAAGGTAGATAAACCAGATCTAGACTATCTCATAAACCAGGGGGCCAGAATTTCAACCCAGGGAGATGGAAGTCACAAGATAACCCTGGATGGTGACGGCATAAGCCTGGTGGAGAATAGTATAGTTTCCAGCATTACCTATATGCCAAAAACAGATCTGACACCACAAATAATTCAACAACGCTTTGGAGAGGCCGGCATGAAGTTTTCAATTGAGGATGGGTTGGAGCACTGGATATACCCACAATATGGACTTGATATCATCCTCTCCACAGAAGGAAGAGAGGTCCTGCAATACGTATCCCCCAAGGATATTGATCGACTCACTACCCCTCTGATAGAGGCTCAGGGCAACTAACCACTAACGCTTGTTATTCGCCTACTTATTGCCCTCATCTGGTCCACAACCACAAGTGCTATTTCGCAATGAACGGTAGAAGCAGTTCATTGCAACTGACGCAGCCAACACCAGCCATACCAGGGCAATCATAAAGGCGTATGCCTTCATTCTAAATATTCCAGGGTCTACATTAAGCTGCAACATCTCTACCATCTCTGCCGGGTCAAAGAAGGTAAACAGTAGAAAAGTAATTGCTATCGACACAAGGCCACTGGTCCAGGCTACCCCAAGTGCACATTTTTTTAATGCCATCACATATCTCCTAATTATTTGAAACTATCCAGCAACAAGATGAAAGACCACGCGCAAATAGTGGTCCAGTAACAAAAACCCAAACAGCAGACTCAGATATATAATCGAGTAGGCAAAGGTTCTAATTGCAGCCTGATCAGGCTCATCGGCACGATAGAGACGCAATGAAAACCATAAAAAACCGACACCGAGTGCCACTGCACCTGACAAATAAATCAACCCACTCATTTTAATAACGAAAGGAAGCAGAGTTACCGAAATCAACATAACGGTATACATAAGTATCTGTTGCTTGGTAAAGGTCACTCCATGGGTAACCGGCAACATTGGAATATTTGCCTCTGCATATTCTGCCCGACGCTTTATCGCAAGCGCCCAGAAATGCGGCGGTGTCCAGACAAAGATTACCAGGAACAGCAGTAGCGCCTCGGTATGGATCTCACCAGTTACTGCAGTCCACCCCAACACAGGAGGTGTTGCCCCAGCTGCTCCTCCCCAGACAATATTCTGCGGCCCCATACGCTTCAGGTACATGGTGTATATCACTGCGTAACCAATCAATGAAATCAGGGTCAAAACAGCAGTCAGCATATTCACAAAGATCAGCAACATACCCATTGATACAGCTGCCAGACTCAGAGCAAATATTAGTGCAGATCTGCGGTCCACCTCCCCTTGGGGCAGTGGACGATTCTCGGTACGTGCCATAACTCCATCAATATGCTCGTCTATGATCTGATTAATGGCTGCACCGGACGCCGATGCAAGACCAATTCCCAATGTCCCGAAAATAAGTGCATTCCATGGCGGCATCCCTGTTGAGGTTGCCAACAACATCCCCACAACCGCAGTAAAGAGGATCAGATAGACTACCTTTGGTTTGGTCAGCGCATAATACTGCCGCCACCGTGGAGCCTTAATCTCACCAGGTTCAATTGCCAGAGTACTCAATGTCCGCCACCCCACTTGTTGACCTTTAATAGAAGTTCCATATCACTTAATACCTCTGATGCAGGCTGCTCAGGCAGATAGTGCATCATCAAATTTCCCATTGGATCTACCAGATAGAGATGACCTACTGATGCCTCGCCAGCAGGGACAAACTGATCCCTCAACGGAGCCACGGCTGATGCATCTCCAACAACTACCGAGGTACCATCAAACTCGCTCATAAACTCAGCGAAGGTAATATCCGCAGAGCTCTCCATGGCTGGAGAGAGTGTCGAAAAGACAACTGCGCGCCTCACATCACCATGGTGTTCAGCCATCGCCTTGCGAATTTGACGCATATCATAGATACGCTTGCGACATGAATCTTCGCAGAATTCACCTGCTGAATAGACAAGAGTCCAGTAGCCATCAAGATTCTCCCTGGAGAAAGTTGCTCCATCCAGAGTAGAGAATAGCTGGTCTGGTATTGGATGAACTGGCTG
Source organism: Candidatus Thiopontia autotrophica (assembly GCA_014384675.1). Lineage (NCBI taxonomy): Bacteria > Pseudomonadati > Pseudomonadota > Gammaproteobacteria > Candidatus Thiopontia > Candidatus Thiopontia autotrophica. The sequence goes on from JACNFK010000005.1 coordinate 3,020, forward strand.
CACAAGCTCACCAAAGTTTGAGCGCTCTCCAGGCAGAAAACCCGGATTAAAGTAGAGGAACCAAGCCCCAATCACCGGCAACCCAAACACAGCCATCAACAGCAACAGCTGGCTTGCACCACTCCTTTTATTCTTGTTCTGACTATTATCTTTACTCATATCTATCAGTTTTCCACAGAATCTTCCTTTCTCTGTTTGACTACAACAGCCACCCATCCTCCAACCAATAACAGCGCAAAAGCAAACCACTGCAGGGCGTATCCATAATGCATTACAGGGTCACTATCCTTCTGTTCCAGCTGCCCCCACTCCCTGATTAGCCCATCTTCACTATCCAGGCCGCTCTGCTGTCTGACCACAAATGGCAGCATCTCTACTCCAACAGACTCACCAATCTTCTCCAGGTCTATATAGAGACGTAACTCAGCATCCGCATCCTCACCCAATCTGAATCCATGGGATTTGGGAACTCTAACCACTCCATTCAGGTGTTGCAGGCCAGATGGAACCTCAATATGTGGCAATATCTTTCTGTTATTACCCTGAGCTATCCACCCCCTGTTAACCAGTACCGCTCTACTGCTTCCCTCAATTCTCATTGGCACCATTACGTAATAACCGGCAACCCGTTTATGTTTTCGGTTATCCAGTAAAAATTGAGAATCTTCCAAAAACTCCCCCTGTAGCCCTACCTGTCGATAACGCACCTGCTCAGCATCAACCTCACTACCGGTCAGCTTAAAAAGAGCATCATCGCCACGATCCTCTCTCTCAATTACAGCCTGCTCCTTCTGCCCAGCTCGCTCCAGTTGCCAGAATCCCAACCAAAGAAACAGGGCCACCATTGAAAACAGTAGCCCTGATGCGAACCAGGATGATCGACTCACAACTGGTTCAATCTACTTCTATTTAGCTGGAGCCACAATAGATGGAGTCAATGTGTTTGGATCAATCACATTAAATACTGCACCAATAATCAACATTGCGAAGAGAATAAGTGAAAGGATAATGCGGAATGTAAGACTTTTGACTACACGATTACCTTTGCCATCATCCTTTGCCAGGAAAAACATGCCACTCGCCAGGGAGAGGACAATCAACCCCAACATCAACAACACAGGAAATTTCATAAAACCCATTATTACTCTCCTTTACATCCAGTAGACCAAAACAAACAACCCCAACCAGACCACATCTACAAAATGCCAATACCAGGCAGCAGCCTCAAAAGCGAAGTGGTTCTCTTCAGTAAAGTGCCCCTTCATGCTTCGACCCAGAACAGCCGCCAGCATCAGAGCCCCAACAATCACATGGAAACCATGAAATCCTGTCAGAATATAGAAGGTTGAACCATAAACACCAGACTCAAGAGTCAGATTGAGCTGACCATAGGCATGGCCATACTCCTGTGCCTGCATGGCAACAAAGATGACACCCAGGGCAACAGTCAGAATCAGACCACGAACAAGCTGTCTGTTATTGTTATTCTTCAGCCCCCAGTGTGCCCAGGTCAGCGTTAACCCAGAGGTGAGCAGGATTGCAGTATTGATTGCAGGCACGCCCCAGGTATCCACCAGTGCGAAATTGCCACCCAGATTGCCCGGTCCGGCAGTTGGCCATTGTGAAACAAACTGACTGGTGATGAACTCGTGAGTAGGTGCAAGATATCCTGTACCACCCAACCACTCTACTGCGATATTTCTAATGTAGTACAAGGACCCAAAGAATGAACCAAAGAAGAATACCTCTGATGCAATAAACCAGAACATCCCCTGACGGAATGAGTTATCAACCTGATTATTGTATTTACCAGTAAGGTTCTCCCCTACCACATCACCAAACCAGCCAAAAAACATATAGGCAAGCAGAGCGAAACCGACAATAATCAGCAAGGTTCCAGCACCCACTCCGTTCACAGCCAGGGCAAACCCCATAAGGATGGTTAGAATAGAGAGCATTGCCACAATCGGCCAATGACTAGGCTCTGGTATAAAATATTGATCTTTTGAAGCAGACATCATTTTTTCCTCAATTAAAATTTTGCTGTTATAAGTTATTAGTTAATCTTCAGGCACCTGCACTATCGTATTTAGCTGCAGACTCCTTGTTTGTGTTCAGGAACGTATAAGAGAGATTAAGTACAGAGATATCACCGGGGAGGTCATTGGAGACATAGAACCGTAACGGCATCTCTTTGCTCTCGCCACCCATAAGCGGCTGATTATCAAAACAGAAGCACTCTATCTTGTGAAAATAGCCATTGGCAAACCATGGAGTCACACTCGGAATGGCCTGGCCAACAAGCTTCTCGTCAGAGAGATTCTTTACCAAAAAACTGACCTCAGAAATCTCCCCGGGGTTCACCTTGATCTCTCTGATCATGGGCTTGAATTTCCACGGCAGACCATCATTCACTGTGGTATCAAACTGAACTGTTACCTGACGACTCTGATCCACAATGGCACTACTCTCCGAGAAGATCTCACCACTATTCTTCAGTCCGGTAACCTGGCAGTAGAGGTTGTACAACGGTATCAGCGCAAAACCGAAACCAAACATCCCTACCACCAGACCGACCAGTAAAAAGCTGGTCTTGCGGTGTTTCTGTCTCTGCTGACTTTTTTCGCTCACTGCACTCATTGCTTCAATGGATCTATGGTAGTGCTGTGGCAGCCAACTGCTCCCAGAAGCGAACTGAAGAGAGCGCCACCAGTAGTGCCAGCCCAATCAGTATCGCCGCCAGACGTCCATTCCCTTTTCTGTTTTCATCAACCATTTCCATACTCTCCATATCAGGCTCCAGCATACTTGGCATTTTCATCCAGCTTTGGTGCCTCACTCCATGAGTGGTAAGGTGGTGGAGAAGGGAGATCCCACTCCAGACCATTATTCTTGGCACCTTCCCAAACCTGCGCAGTTGCCTTCTCCTTGTTCTTGCCACGAACAGTATCAATGATGATGTAGAGCAGGATCAGGTGACTCAATCCAAAGATAAAGGCACCAACACTGGAGATCACATTAAACTCGGTAAACTGAACACTATAGTCAACAATGCGACGCGGCATTCCTGCCAACCCCAGGAAGTGCTGAACAAAGAATGTCATATTGAAGCCAATAATATTGGTCCAGAAGAAGAGCTTGCCCAGTCTCTCGTTATACATATTTCCGGTCCACTTTGGTAACCAGTAGAAGACTCCGGCAAACAGCGCCAAGACCGCTCCCGGCAACAACACATAGTGAAAATGCGCCACCACAAACATCGAGTCATGGTACTGCATATCAGCTGGAATAACGGCCAGCATTACCCCGGTAAGACCGCCAAAGACAAACATGATTACGATTGCAATCGCAAACAGCATTGGGGTCTCAAAAGTTAGGGAACCTCTCCACATGGTTGCAATAAAGTTGAATTTCATCAACCCCACTGGAATCGAGATCAGAATGGTTCCAATCATAAAGTAGTTCACCGCAGCGTAAGACATTCCAACCGTATACTGATGGTGAGCCCAGACTACCATTCCCAGAGTACCAAGAAAGATCATCGCCCCAACCAGTGACATGTAACCAAATAGTGGTTTACGTGAGAAGGTTGGGATCACCATGGAGAGAACACCGATGGATGGCAACAGCAGTACGTAGACCTCGGGGTGTCCAAAGAACCAGAACAGGTGCTGGAACAGTACCGGATCACCACCACCGGCCGCATCAAAGAAGCTGGTTCCAAAGTGACGGTCAAACAGTAGCATGGTTACGCCACCAGCCAGTACTGGAAGAATCAGAATCAGCAGGAATGCTGTTACCAACCAGGTCCATACAAACATAGGCATCTGACTCAACTTCATGCCAGGTGCACGCATATTCAGAATGGTAACGATAATATTGATCGATGCCAAAATGGATGAGATACCCAGCAGATGTACCGTAAAGATCAGGAAGTCCATGGACATGCCAACCTTGATCGACAGTGGAGGATAGAGCGTCCACCCTGTATTGATCTGTGAGCCACCACCCGGAAAGAATGGGACCACAAACGAGAGAATCAACATGATCGCAGCTGCTGGAAGGATCCAGAAACTGAGATTATTCATTCGTGGCAACGCCATATCTGGAGCCCCGATCATCATTGGGATCATCCAGTTTGCAAGCCCTGCGGCTGCCGGCATTACTGCACCAAAAACCATCACCAGTGCATGGTTGGTTACAATATTATTATAAAGATCAGGCTCCAACAGCTGAATCCCCGGGAACATCAACTCAGCACGGATTGCCATTGCACTGATTCCGCCCAGAAAGAGCATCACCAGAGCAAAGATCAGGTACATCGTACCGATATCCTTGTGGTTGGTGCTGTAAAGCCAACGTCTCCAACCCTTGATTGGACCATGATCATGGTCATCATGATGCCCGTCATTAGCAATAGCATCGTGTGTCATATCTATAGAACTCATTTTCTTATATCTCCAATCAGCGTGCTGCACTTACAGCAGAAGGTTGAACTACATCACCAGTCGCATTGCCCCAGGCGTTACGCTCATAGGTCACAATTGCTGCAATTTCCAAATCAGACAACATCTTCCACGGAGGCATGGTGTCCTTACCATTCAGAACCATCTTCAGATGATCATTGACTGGCCCGATAGCAATCTTGCTGCCACGCAGTGGTGGAAACGCAGGTGGCAGACCAGAACCATCAGGACGGTGACAAGCTGAACATTTGGTGTTGTAAGCTGCCTCACCCTTGCTGTAGAGCTCTTCCATAGTCCACTCTTTTGCAGAGTTGGCCTCGATCAGGGATTTGAGCAGAGATCTCTTCTCCTTCTCAACCCAGGCATCAAACTCTTCTGGGGTAACTGCATTTATTACAATAGGCATCTTGGAGTGCCAGGTTCCACAAAGCTCTGCACACTGACCACGGTAGGTGCCAGTCTTGTCTGCGTCAATCTTGGCCCAAGTCTCCATGATGTAACCTGGAATAGAGTCGCGCTTGAAACCAAGCTCTGGAACCCACCAGGCGTGCAGAACATCAGCCGAAGTGTTGAGATAACGGATAGTGCGTCCAACAGGCAGCACTATAGGATTATCTACATCACGCAGATAGTGTTCTCCAGCTGTCTCCTCATCAGTAGGACGACTCTCTACAGTAATTGGGTAGAACTCACCGTTATACTCCACACCGTGCTCTGGGAACTCATACTCCCACCACCACTGATGACCAATTACCTTTACATTCATATCAAAACAGCGCTCAGGGTCAGCTCCCTCATCACTACAGAATTGCTTGGGAGCATTCCAGAAGCGTTCCAGGGTAGATTGTGCTGCACCGGCAATCGTCAGATCCACCATCAACACCATGGCAGGAACCAGAACCCAGGACCACTGCCCAAACCAGCTCTTGTGAAAGTTCTGATCAGCCTCGTACCCCTTGCTTTTTCTAAACTTGAAGAGAACATAAACCATGACAACTATAACGATAGCCAACAACCAGGTGGCAATCTCCATGGTAAGCATGTGCACACCGTAGATATCCCGACCTACCCTTGTAACCGGGTCAGGAAAATTCAAGCCATACTCCGCCATTGCACTCATTGAACTAACCCACAGACCAGCAACTGATGCAATAAAGCCGCTCCTCTTCCCTATTTTGTTCATCTCTTTTCCTTTGTTAGACAACTCTGTAATCCGCAACAAAAATGCGCTATATCAGTCTTTTCTTATACTAAAGTGATCTATGTCAATTTTTAGTCGAGAGCGAGTATGAGGGAAAAGAGATAACCTTACAATCCCTATTGCTATCAAATTAAATAAGGGGAGCGATAAATCTGACTTATTTACTCAAGAACGGAGCCATACGATTGACTTCAGATAACAACAAATGGGGCTCTTAATCTTGGGGCTGGGGGCTCAGCAGGAGGGTTCAGGCTTTTTTATCTAATTCGCTGGCTCTGAGTGAACAACTCGTACCCGCAACCCGCCATCCCTGAATGGTTCACTCGCCTTTTCACTATTCAACTTTCCTGTAATTGGAAGCGACAGCAGACGATACCCGACTCGTCTCTTGCCATTATCACGATACCTCTGTTCCACAATCTCAACCTCAACCTCAACCTCTTTCCACTTTTGTTGAAGCAGAGTTTGCATTGCAAGTGCATCTGTGTGACTTGAATATGAGCCAAACAGAATCCTGTACTCTCCAGCAGGATCGTCCTCACTAAATTTTGGCTTAATCAGGATCACCAATACAATCAATCCTGCAACAAGCGCAATCTGAATAACTTTCTGCATGACAGAAAGATTAACAGATCAACTAAGGAACCTCTGAAAAAGCTTAACGGGATGGGGGTTTGGGGGAAGGGCTCTACAGGTGTTGTTGTAACATGCTGAACCATAACCCCTTCCCCCATAGAATAACTTGTAAGGGAGATCTGATTGGGTCACGAAGTGACTTAATCAGAGCTTCCCTAAGGAACCTCTGAGAAAGCTTAATGGGACGGGGATTTGGGGGGGAAGTGCTATATAGGATAACTTGTGAGGGAGAAACTCCTCTTTTTTATAAATTGATATTTGACATTTTTTTGTCACTACGGTATATTCTTGACTAGTTTAGTTGGTTATTAACGCTAACCATATAGTTATCAAAGTGTTACATGGAGTATAGCGATGAGAAGAAGTGAAAAAAAGAAGAGTGGCCCACGTAGAACCATCCAGGTTTGGGGGGTTGAGTTATATGACGGAACCAAGGTTAATGCAGGTGATGAGCTTTCTGATGGTAGACATATCGTCTCTGTGTACAACCTTGGAGGCAAAGATGGGGAGGGCTACAAAATGGTATTTGCCGACAATTCAGAAGAATTTGTCTATACAGACCAGGTCGCTGTCGGTAATCCAAGATTCAATTAAAAAAGTTAACCACCAAAGGAGAGCGGACAGATGTCAGAAGAGATGACTAAACTTAATAAAAACAGTCCTGAGCTGGATATTCCCACTCCCAACCTGGATGAGCTGGAAAAAGGGCCATGGCCCAGTTATGTATCAGGTCTCAAACGTCTTGCAGCCAGCGGGGCTGAACAAGCCAAGATGATGCGTGGCGTACTTGGCACTCTGGAACACTCCTTTGTCAACCGTCGTGGCTACTGGAAAGGTGGAACGGTTGGCGTAATTGGTTATGGTGGCGGTGTCATCCCCCGCTTCTCTGAATTAAAAGATGATAGTGGCAACACCATGTTCCCGGATGCACTGGAGTTCCATACTGTACGAATTCAGCCCCCATGGGGCAACCACTACAGCGCCAACCTTCTACGCAAAATGTGTGATGTTTGGGAGGAGACTGGAACTGGCCTGATAGCTCTACACGGTCAATCAGGAGACATTATGTTTCAGGGTACCGACACAGATGGTGTTCAGTCCGCATTCAACAAACTAAACGACACAGAGACCTTCAAGGATCTGAGTGTTGATGGGTTCTGTTTTGATATGGGTGGCGCAGGCCCCGCAGTACGTACATCTGTATCCTGCGTAGGTGCGGCCCGTTGTGAGCAGTCCTGTTTTGACGAGGGTGACCTCCTGCAGGCCA
>JACNFK010000006.1 GCA_014384675.1 Candidatus Thiopontia autotrophica
TGGTGGAGATGGCGGGAGTCGAACCCGCGTCCGCGAATCCTCCGCCTTCGGCTCTACATGCTTATCCCGGTCTATTAGTTTAGCTATCTGCTACCCGACGGGCAGGGAGAACAGATAGCGAGCTCAGATAAGTGTTTAACAAATCCACACTGAACATGCTTCATTGCGATCTTATGAGAGTCGACGCCTGGAATCTGAACGCATAAGCACGGCTTCAGTCAGACGGCATTCTACTGGTTATTAAGCAGCGAGTGCGTAGTTGTCGTCGTTGGCAACTATAAAAGTGCAGAATGATTTACGAGGTGTCTACATCCTCGGCATGCACCTCAGGTTTTGTAACCCACGTCGAAGCCAGGTCATCCCCTAAAGTTGTATATCTTTGACCAGTATAACGTGGAATAGTTTCCTTAGGAAGCTATGAGTGTTTGAGAATACGGTTCTGTTCACGTTTCCAGTCACGATCCTTGATGGCAGCCCGTTTATCGTGGTCCTGTTTACCTTTGGCAAGCCCTACCTCCAGCTTGGCTCTGCCATGTTTCCAGTAGATGGCAAGGGGGACCAGAGTATAGCCTTTGCGATCAACCAGACCAATCAGACGATCCAGCTCTCGGCGATGCATTAACAGTTTTCTGCTACGTAGTGGGTCTGGATGGATGTGAGTGGATGCAGTTGTCAAGGGAGATATGTGGGCACCAAACAGATATGCCTCTCCGTCACGCACCAGGACGTAGCTCTCTTTTATCTGGATACGCCCATCTCTCAGGCTTTTTACCTCCCACCCTTCAAGAGCGATGCCGGCCTCGTAGCTATCCTCAATAAAGAAGTCATGGCGTGCCTTCTTGTTCAGAGCGATGGTTTTCCCACCGTTATGTTTCTTCTTCTTTGATTTTGCCATGGCAATTATTATACCTAAATCCTGTAAGTGATCGTGCCTGATATGTGCAATACATTGATTCGTAGAGCGAATTTTAGACCGCGCGGTATACTTGTTGATATACCCAAGAGAGAAAATATCGCTATACGGATCAAGTGATTGTGCAGAGTAGGTGCGAGCACTTGCAGGACTTAGGTTATATCTGTGATGATTTGAGAATCAGTGATTAATCAGTCACAATTCAGCAGGATTAAATGTAGGTAGTGTAGGTAAATATAAATAGTTGCATAAGTTGATGCATACCCTTTTCAGGGGTGTCGATAGCCAGGGACGGCTATCGTCGAGCGAACAGGGATGTTGTATAGCGCACCCTGAAAAGGGTATGCATCAACTTATGCAACGCTTGATACTTGAAAAGTTTGATACAGAAAGAGGAGTATGTTTATGGTTGAGGCACGTAACTCAATTCATGGTCAATGGTCATCCCGTTGGGCATTTGTACTTGCTGCAACCGGCTCTGCAGTTGGCCTGGGCAATATCTGGAAGTTTCCATATATTACAGGTGAGAATGGTGGTGGGGCATTTGTACTGGTATACCTGCTCTGTATTGCGGTAGTTGGAGTTCCTGTAATGATGTCAGAGATCATGTTGGGGCGCCGTGGTAGACAGAGCCCAATCAATACCATGCGTACTCTGGCACGTGAGGAGGGGAGAAGTGGTGGTTGGCAGATATTGGGGTTTTCCGGAGTGTTGGCTGGATTCCTTATCCTCTCGTTCTACAGTGTAATTGCCGGATGGGCACTCTCTTACGTGGTTAGTGCTGTTGGTGGTACATTCACTGCAATTACTGCGGAGCGCTCAGGAGAGATTTTTGGTGAGCTGGTCTCTAACCCTGGTGTGCAGCTGTTTTGGCATACCCTGTTTATGGGGATCACCATGTTTGTGGTTGCCCGTGGAGTTCGAGAGGGTCTGGAGCGAGCAGTCCGTCTGCTGATGCCGGCACTGTTTGTCCTGTTATTGGTTCTGGTGGGGTATGCCATGAATTCTGGTGGTTTTATGCAGGGGGTACATTTCCTGTTTGATGCCGATTTCAGCAAAATTACAACTGATGGCGTATTGATTGCTTTGGGACATGCGTTTTTCACCCTCAGTCTGGGGATGGGGGCAATCATGATCTATGGGTCATATCTACCTGAGAATGTCTCAATTACCCAGGCAACATTTACAGTTGCCATTGCAGATACAGTGGTTGCGCTGCTTGCAGGCATGGCGATCTTCCCTATTGTATTTGCCAACTCACTAGAGCCAGGGGCTGGACCAGGGCTGATTTTTCAAACCTTGCCGGTTGCCTTTGGGGCAATGCCGGGCGGGTTGTTCTTTGGTACTCTCTTCTTTATTCTGTTGGTTTTTGCCGCCTGGAGCTCGGCAATATCCATTATTGAGCCGGTAGTGGCATGGCTGGTGGAGAGTCGTGGCATGAGCCGCAAGAGGGCATCCATTGTATCCGGTCTGATTACCTGGTTGCTGGGAATTGCTACAGTTCTCTCATTCAATCTCTGGTCTGAGTTAAAGCTATTTGACAAGACAATCTTTGATCTGCTGGATTATCTGACAACTAATATAATGTTGCCACTTGGTGGGTTGATGATTGCCCTGTTTGCAGGGTGGGCCATGAAAAATAGTCACTCCATGGGAGAGCTGGGATTAAAGCGATCTGGATATAAAATATGGCAGATACTGGTACGTTATGTGACCCCTGTTGCCATCCTGGTTGTGTTCCTCAACAAGATTGAGTTAATTTAAGGTTAGGAGATGACTGATTTAGAAATGAGTTATTCAGAAATGAGTGGTTCAGAGCTGTCCTGGTGACTACCATTCGAAGAAGTGCGTTGGTCGCACACTCCAGTCAGGAGATGTTTGCTCTGGTGAATGATGTGCCGTCATATGCATTATTTCTGCCGTGGTGTGGTGGGAGCAGAGTTTTGGAGGATGGTAAGGAGGAGAAGGTTGCAGAGGTTGATATCGCCTTCAGGGGGGTAAGTCAGTCATTTTCAACCAGAAACCGACTGGATGAGGGAAAATCAATTGATATGGTTTTGGTTGATGGCCCATTTAAACAGCTGGAAGGGAGATGGGAGTTTGAGCCGCTGAGTGATAGTGCATGCAAGATTTCACTCTCCGTAGAGTTCAAGTTCTCCAGTCGTGTGGCTGAGGTGGCAATTGGACCACTGTTTAGTCAAATTACAGGGTCAATGGTCGATGCATTTGTAGAGCGAGCAACAGAGGTTTATGGCAATGGATGAGAAAATGGTGGTCGAGGTGGCCTACGCACAACCAGATGAGCAGTTGATCCTGGAGGTTATGGTAGATCCAGAGACAACTGTGGAGAAGGCAGTAGAGACCTCAGGAATCCTGAATCGTTTTCCAGACATTGAATTTGATAGCGTGAATATGGGGATTTTTGGAAAAAGTGTTCGTCGGGACCGGATATTGCAGGAGGGAGATAGAGTAGAGATTTATCGTCCCCTTATCGCAGACCCCAAGGAGGTTAGGCGTCAGCGTGCTGCTGCAGGAAAAAAGATGAAGAAGGGTGGTGGGTAGCCTATTTGGTTACCTCAAGATCACCAATCTCAACACTCGCCGAGGGTGCACTATCCGGTTTTGTGGCTACGGTTGGCATCAGATCCCCCTCTGTACGAACAAGCTTGTTCTGTTCAAAGAATAGAGTAATTCGTTGTTGCTTCTCAAGCTTGCCGTCACTCTTTTTGCTATAGAAATAGTCCCAGCGCTCCTGATGGAATGGGTCGATGATTAGTGGAGAGCCCATTACATAGCGAACCTGACGTTTGTTCATTCCAGGTTTTAGCTGATTCACCATGTTCTGTTCAACGATATTTCCCTGGTGGATGTCAGCTCGATAGATGCTGACCCCGGGGAGATCCGGAATTGAGAACTCGGGAATAGAGAAGTTGAGCAGCTTTATTTCACCCATGGTCTTGCCAAGAAGGTTATCCGCTGTGGTATCTTTTGTCGTGGAGCACCCTGAAATAGTTAGCATAAGGATAAGGGCAGGGATGAGATTACTTTTCATTTCGTTTATTATCTTTGAATAATCGGTGATCAATTAATGTTGTGGCAGATAATCATACTGTATTTATAAAACTTAGGGGAAGTATAAACAATGTCGAACCATGGATCAGAAGCACAGCTGTTAAGGAGGGATGAGATAAAGGGTGCAGGACTGAAGGTTACCCTGCCCCGGATGAAGATTCTGGCTCTGCTGGAGACAAGTAGCCGGGTCCATATGAGTGCGGAGGATGTATATCGTAAACTTCTGGATATGGATGAGGATATTGGTCTGGCAACAGTCTATCGTGTGTTGACCCAGTTTGAGGGTGCGGGGTTGGTTAAGCGCCACCACTTTGATACCGGCCACTCTGTTTTCGAGCTGGAGCATGGGGATCACCACGACCACCTGTTATGTATCAAGTGCAGTCAGGTGGAGGAGTTTGTGGATGAGATGATAGAGAAGCATCAGAAATCCATCGCCAAGCAGCGCGGGTTTGTCATTACAGACCATTCACTTGTTATCTATGGTATCTGTAGCAGCTGCCAGTAACCAAAGACTTCCGGTGACGCATGCATCTAAGCAACTGCTCCAGCAAATTATCCCAGCATCTCTTCGGCGTGCGCACGACTCTGAGGGGTGATTTTGACTCCACCAACCATACGGGCAATCTCTTCAGTCCGTTCCTTGTTGCTTAACAACTTTGTAGTGCTAACAGTCCTGTTCTCTTTGTCGAGCTGTTTGTCAATTTTCAGGTGATAGTGCCCCTGTGCTGCAACCTGGGGAAGATGGGTTACACAGAGAATCTGGGTATGGTTACCAAGCGAGCGTAACTTCTTCCCGACCTGTTCTGCGGTGCCTCCACCAACTCCGCTATCTACCTCATCAAAGATAAGGGTCGGGGTCTCTCCCCGATTGGCAGATGCAATCTGAATGGCCAGGCTGATTCTCGAAAGCTCTCCACCAGAGGCAACTTTTGCCAGAGGGTGTAGCTGCTCCTCACCATTTGTGCTGACCTGAAATTCAACCTCATCACTGCCATGGGATCGAAAAACACCATCAGACAGTGAAGTGATGACAATCTTGAGGTTCCCATGCTCCATTCCAAGAGAGTGAATCTCTTTGGATACCTCTTGTTGCAGTCTCTTTGCTGCCTTGATTCGCATCTGATGGAGATTTTCAGATATCTCTGAACATTTGTTCTCTGCCAGCACTATCTCCTCTCTGATGTTTTCCGACTGCTGGTCAGCTGTACGTAGCTGTTCTTGTTGCTGTTGCAGCTCAGACTGTTTTTTCAGGAGCTCCTCCGGACTACATCGATGTTTCCTTGCCAGGTCAGATATATCTGACAACCGCTCATTAAGCCACCGCAGCCGCTCTGGATCCAGAGCGTAGCTCTCCATCTGTAAGTGTAGCTCTGAGGCAATCTCCTCTGACTGGAGTACAGCATCCAGTAGACTCCTTCTGAGTGGCTCAATCTCCGGATCCAGCTCCTCCAGTGACTCCATCCTGGCAACGGCACGATAGAGTTGTTGGACAGCACTCTGTTCTTCATCCTCTCCATTAATAAGGTTATGTATCTGCCTGCCATGTTCCAGCAACTGCTCTCCGTTGGCAAGGCGAGACTGCTCCTTCTCCAGCTGAGAAAGCTCATCAAGATTTAATCCAAGGTTATCAAACTCCTGTAGCTGAAAATCGAGCAGTGCAAGGCGATCACGACGTTCAGCCATATTCTCTCTGAGAGTCTCTTCCCTCCCTGTTAGTTGCTCCCACAGAGCAAACTGTCCGGACATCGCTGTTAGCAGAGACTCCACGTTTGCATACTGATCAAGCAGGTGCAGTTGCTCCCCCCTCTGCAGGAGACGTTGATGGGCGTGCTGTCCCTGAATATCTATCAGCATGGATGAGAGGTTGCGTAGTGACTGGGTAGTGGTGGGAGTTCCATTGATAAATGCCCTGGAACGGCCGTCTCTCCTGATGATGCGGCGCAGAATGAGCTCTTCTGGTTCTGGTGTCTCCAGTTCGTTCAGTCTCATCCAGTCAAGGATATCTGTTGTCAGGTTATGGAAGGTGGCAACAATCTCGGCCTGATCGCAGTCATGACGAATAAGGTTGTTTTCTGCGCGACCTCCCATGGCAAGACCAAGTGCATCAAAGATTATCGACTTTCCTGCGCCGGTCTCTCCGGTCATCACGGTTAGACCACTATGAAAGTCCATTTCCATCTCCGTAACGAGAACAAAATTACGGATAAAAAGGTGGCTAAGCATCAGCTGAGGGCGCTATCCTGACCAGCCGAGTTTCTGCCGCAACACCTGAAAAGAGCTGTAGCTTGGTGGATGGATAAGTCGTATGGCATGGTCGTAACGTTCCACCACAATTTTGTCTCCAGCAACCAGGGTCTCATTGCTCTGCCCGTCTCTGGTTACCTGTGCATGTCCACTGGGCCCCATTATGGTTACTTCAATCTTGCTGTTGCCCGGCACCACAATTGGTCTGTTACTCAATGTGTGCGGACAGATTGGTACCAAAACAATAGCCTGTAGTGTTGGAGAGAGAAGTGGACCACCACCAGATAGCGCATAAGCAGTTGAGCCTGTGGGGGTGGATACGATCAATCCATCCGAGCGTTGGCGGTTTACAAACTCGCCATCGATATGGGTCTCAAACTCTATCATCCTGGCGATATCCAGTTTATGGACAACAACATCATTTAGCGCAGCCCCTTTAGAGATATATTCGCCGTCACGCAGAATCGAGCCGCTAATCAGACAGCGCTTCTCTTCAATAAAGTCACCCCGCAGAATCTCTTCCATGTGGGCATTAATCTGTGCTGGTGCTATATCGGTAAGAAATCCAAGCCTGCCAAGGTTAACCCCAACCATAGGAATATCAAAACGGGCAAGAGAGCGGGCCGCATTGAGAAATGACCCATCTCCACCAACAACAATGGCGAGATCGCATCTCTCCCCCATCTCCTCCCTGGTAACTACGGGAATATTGTTTTCCGGGTGGCGCTCGGCAGTATCCTTATCAAGAAATAGTTCAAGTTTTTTTTCGAGCAGACAGCGGGTAAGAGAGAGCAGAGTCTCCCCAACTGTGGGGGCACCAAATTTCCCGATAATGCCGATTTTTTTAAATCGATACTCCATACGCTCCTCTCTGCAATATTCAATTTCAAGTTGAAAGCTGGCACTCAATAGTAACGAGTGCTAACCTTCGCCTCCTTCGGTTATCTTAAACAATTTACCACTCTTCGACACCACTTTTGAACATCACTTTTTTATGAGTAGCGGGACTTCTCTTACTGATCGGGCACAACATCTACTGAAGGTTTTGGTTGAACATCACATTCGTGATGGACGTCCCGTTGGTTCAACAACTCTTTCCAGGGACTCAGGCTTACAAGTTAGTGCGGCTACTATCCGCAATACCATGTCTGATCTTGAGAAGAGAGGATTGATTCACTCTCCGCACACATCAGCTGGGCGCATTCCAACTCAGAAGGGTTATCGTCTTTTTGTAGATAATCTGGTCAGGGTTCAGCCTCTTGAGAATGTCCAGATTAATAAGCTGGAGAGTGAGATTTCAGGGTTTGAGAAGAGTACAACTGAGGTGCTCTCAACCGCCTCATCTCTGCTTGCTCAATTGACCCAGATGGCAAGTGTGGTCATGGTTCCCAGACATAGTCGCGTGATTTTGCGTCAGCTGGAGTTCCTTCCTCTATCTGAGGGCAGGGTTCTGGCGATTTTGGTGACTAATGGTAATGAGGTGCAAAACAGAATATTGCAGACTGAGAGGGTGTTCTCGGAATCTGAATTGCGTCAGGCAGCAAACTGGTTTAATCAGACTTTTGTTGGCAAGGAGCTCTCGGTTGTTCGTGAACAGTTGGTGCAGGAGTTGGAGCGTGCCAGAGGAGATATGGATGGGGCAATGCAGGGTATCGTGGAGATAGCTCAGCAGGCTGTGGTTTCAGGCAAGAAAGATCGGGAGAATGTAATGGTTTCCGGTAGATCCAGGCTGATGGAGTACAGTGAGTTGTGCGAGATGGATCGTCTACGTCAGTTATTTGCCGCTTTCAGTGAAAAAAGGGACATGATCCATCTATTGGATCAATGTATGGAGGCGGATGGGGTTCAGGTCTTTATTGGAGAAGAGTCTGGCTATCAGTCATTTGATGAATGCAGTGTGGTAACAGCCCCTTATCGTCATGGTGATGAGATTGTGGGCGTATTGGGTGTGATTGGCCCTACCAGAATGGCATACGATCGGGTGATTCCAGTAGTAGATGTAACAGCAAAAGTTTTAGGTTCTGCCTTGAATTCCATGGGGTAGCCCCCATAGGATAACTTGTGAGGGAGATCTGTTTGGGTCACGAAGTGATTTACATCAGAGTTTCCCTATCATAATGGTTTGTCACCAAATTAAAGAGAAGTAAAAGGATGTTGGAATGAGCAAAAAGGAAGTAGTGGATCCGGAGGAGTTGATAATCAGGGAAGATACTCCTGAACAGGATGCTGAGGATGTGGTGGATGAGTCTGTTTCTGATGCTGCTGGGGAGGACTCAGAGGAGAGTGCGGACCAGGCACCAGATCTGGAGGAGCCAGAGTCAGAGCTGGATAAGGCAAAAGCAGAGGTTGTTGAATACAGAGACAGAATGGCACGATTACAGGCAGAGATGGAGAATCTCCGCAAAAGGACAGCTCGTGATATTCAAAACGCACATAAATTTGCGCTTGAGTCATTCGCCAAAGAGCTGCTCTCTGTTGCAGACAGTATGGATCTGGGGATGCAAGCTGCAGGTGATACTGATGATGTCTCTTCAATTATCGAGGGGATGGAGCTGACAAGCAAGCAGCTGTTTGGGGTGTTGGAGAAGTTCAATGTTGAGATTATGGATGCACAAGGTATGCGCTTCGATCCAGAGCAGCATGAGGCGATGACCATGGTGCCAAATCCGGATATGGAGCCAAATACGGTGATGGATGTTATTCAGAAAGGGTATACACTGAATGATCGCCTATTGAGGCCGGCAAGAGTGATTGTAAGTTCTTGAATAAAATCCTTGAAAAGATCAAAACAGCCCCCATGTTATTGGACAGGTTGCTTTAACAGAGATAAATAAGGAACCTCTGAAAAAGCTTAATGAGATGGAGGTTTGGGAGAAGGGCTCTACTATAACCCTGCCCCCATAGAATAACTTGTGAGGGAGATCTGATTTGGTCACGAAGTGACTTAATCAAAGCTTCCATAACTTATTGAAAGAATTGTAATTGGAGAATATAGATGGGAAAGATTATCGGAATTGACTTGGGAACAACCAACTCCTGTGTGGCGGTACTGGAGGGTGGCAAGGCACGAGTAATTGAGAATAGTGAGGGTGCTCGTACTACACCATCAGTAATTGGATATACCAATGATGACGAGGTTCTGGTTGGACAGTCTGCAAAACGTCAGGCGGTTACCAATCCACACAATACCCTGTTTGCCATCAAGCGGCTGATCGGGCGCCGTTTTGAGGACAAGGTTGTGCAGAAGGATATTGATCTGGTCCCATATAAAATTGTCAAGGCAGACAATGGAGATGCCTGGGTTCAGGTTGGTGACAAGAAGATGGCTGCCCCCGAGGTCTCAGCTCGTGTTCTGCAGAAGATGAAAAAGACTGCCGAGGAGTATCTGGGTGAGGACGTCACCGAGGCCGTAGTAACTGTTCCCGCATATTTCAATGACTCCCAGCGTCAGGCGACCAAGGATGCAGGCAAGATTGCTGGCCTTGAGGTTAAGCGAATCATCAACGAGCCAACCGCAGCGGCACTGGCCTACGGTATGGACAAAAAGGAGGGAGATCGCACCATCGCTGTTTATGATTTGGGTGGCGGCACTTTCGATGTCTCTATTATCGAGATTGCAGAGATTGACGGGGAACATCAGTTTGAGGTGTTGGCAACCAATGGAGACACTTTCCTTGGAGGCGAGGATTTTGACAACCGCATCATGGACTACCTGGTTGATGAGTTCAAAAAGGATCAGGCTGTTGATCTATCCAAGGATCCAATGGCACTGCAGCGTCTGAAAGAGGCTGCAGAGAAGGCGAAGATCGAGCTCTCCTCCAGCTCACAGACTGATATCAATCTGCCATATGTTACCGCTGATGCATCGGGCCCCAAACATATGAATATCAAGATGACCCGCGCCAAGCTGGAGTCTCTGGTAGATGATCTGGTACAACGCTCTATCGAGCCGTGTCGTGTTGCACTCAAGGATGCAGGGCTATCTGCCTCCGATATTGGTGATGTGATACTGGTTGGTGGACAGACCCGTATGCCCAAGGTGCAGGAGCAGGTTCAGGCATTCTTTGGTAAGGAGCCGCGCAAGGATGTAAATCCGGATGAGGCAGTAGCGATGGGCGCAGCAATTCAGGGTGGTGTTCTGGCGGGAGATGTAAATGACGTCCTGTTGCTGGATGTGACTCCGCTCTCTCTGGGAATTGAGACTCTTGGTGGAGTAATGACCAAGTTGATCGAAAAAAATACTACGATTCCAACCAAGGCTCAGCAGGTCTTCTCTACTGCAGATGACAATCAGAACGCAGTTACGGTTCATGTGCTGCAGGGTGAGCGTGAGCAGGCCTCTGCAAACAAGTCGCTGGGCCGTTTTGATCTGGCCGATATCCCACCTGCGCCACGTGGCACCCCTCAGATTGAGGTAAGCCTCGATATTGATGCTAACGGTATCCTCAATGTATCTGCAAAAGACAAAAATACAGGAAAAGAGCAGTCAATCGTAATCAAGGCATCCAGTGGCCTTAGTGATGAAGAGATTGAGAAGATGGTAAATGATGCAGAGGCACATGCTGATGAGGACAAGAAGTTCCATGAGCTGGTTAATGCACGAAACCAGGCTGATGCCCTGATCCACTCTACTCGCAAAACCATGGAAGAGGCGGGTGACCAGGTTGAGGCGGGTGAGAAGAGTGCGATTGAATCTGCAATCTCTGATCTTGAGTCTGTGATCAAGGAAGATGATGTGGCAGTGATTGAGGAGAAAACCAAGGCATTAACCGAGGCATCCTCAAAGATGGCAGAAAGGATGTATAGCCAGTCTGATGCAGCAGGTGCTGCCGCTGGAGCAGCGGCAGGTGATGCCGGCTCATCTGCAGATGATGATGTAGTTGATGCCGAGTTTGAAGAGGTTGATGACAAAAAGTAATACAGCCCATTAAACAGGCGTGTACCGCCATTCCCGCGAAGGCAGGAATCTAGTGAGCAGACTGTAAGCGGTCTGCTTTTCCTGGATTCCTGCCTTCGCGGGAATGACGTTCTGAACCATAACCATTCCTCCATAGGATAACTTGTGAGGGAGATTCGATTGGGTCACGAAGTGACTTAATCAGAGCTTCCCTGGATGATTAATAACTAACCAAAAAACAACATGTCTAAAAGAGATTACTATGAAGTGCTGGGGGTTGACCGTAACGTAAGTGAGGGAGATCTGAAGAAATCATATCGTCGTATGGCGATGAAATATCATCCTGATCGTAACCCTGATAGTGAAGATGCCGAAGCAAAGTTCAAAGAGCTGAAAGAGGCTTATGAGGTTCTGAGTGATTCCCAGAAACGTGCAGCCTACGACCAGTTTGGGCATGCGGGAGTTGATCCATCAATGGGTGGGGGCCAGGGCGGCGGTTTTGGCGGCGGTGGTTTTGGAGGGGTTGAGGATATCTTTAGCGATATTTTTGGTGGTGGCAGAGGTCAAGGAGGAGGGGCTCAGGTTTATCGTGGAGCAGACCTTGCGTATCGGATGGAGCTCTCGCTGGAAGAGGCAGTTGGTGGGGTTACACGTGAGATAAATATTCCAGCAACCGAGACTTGTGACAAATGTAGTGGTACCGGGGCCAAGCCTGGAACCACCCCGGTTACATGTAGCACCTGTGGCGGGGCTGGTAAGGTGAGAATGCAGCAGGGATTTTTCTCGGTTGCTCAGGCCTGTCCAACCTGTCATGGCTCTGGAAAAGAGATCAAGGAGCCATGCACAGCATGTCGTGGGGCAGGCAAGGTCAAAAAGGATAAAACGTTATCGGTCAAGATTCCACCTGGGGTAGATACTGGAGACCGTGTGCGTCTTGGTGGAGAAGGTGAGGCTGGTGAGAATGGCGGCCCATCAGGTGATCTCTTCGTAGAGGTCTCAATAAAGGAACACAAAATATTCAAGCGTGATGGGGATGATCTCTATTGCGAGATTCCAGTTGGGATTGTGACAGCAACCCTGGGCGGTGAGGTAGATGTACCTTGTTTGGGCAACAGTCAGTGTGTCAAACTGAAGATTCCTGCCGAGTCACAGACAGGAAAACTGTTTCGTCTGCGGGGCAAGGGGGTAAAATCTGTACGTAGCCATGGCAAGGGTGATCTTCTCTGCAGGATGATTGTGGAGACACCGATTAAACTAAGCAACAAACAGAAAGAGCTGTTAAGGCAGCTGGATGATTCCCTGAATGAGAAGCGCGAGAAACATAGTCCGCACCACTCTTCGTGGATGGATAAGGTAAAAGGTTTTTTTGAGGATCTGGCCGAATAAAAGGGTATCTGTATATGAATCCTTGCGAAAGTAATCACAACCTCAACCATGCAGCACGCTCAAGCACATCCCTGTGTCGCTCGACTGTGGCCATCCAGGCCACAGACGGCTGCCTGTGTGAGGTTGTGATTACTTTCGCAAGGATTCATAGTAGAGTGCAGAATATTGGAATGTAGAGCTTTATAGAGAAAACAATGAAAAATAGTGTATCTATCTCAATAACAGGTGCTGGAGGAAGAATGGGGCGTAGCTTGATCGAGGCTACAACTGATGAACCAACGGCAACCCTGGTCTCAGCCATTGAGCACGGCGAGAGTAGTTATCTCGGCGTGGATTCTGGTGAGTTGGCAGGAGTTGGCAAGAGTGGTGTAGTTATAGATTCCGATGCCAAGGCTGCATTGAATGGGGCGGATGTTTTGATAGATTTCACCCGTCCCGCAGTGACTTTGACGAATATCGAGCTCTGTCGACAGAGTGGCACCAAAATGGTGATTGGCACCACCGGTTTTAGTGATGAGGAGAAGGCGATTATTGAAGAGGCCTCGAAGGATATTGCAATTGTCTTTGCTCCCAATATGAGTGTCGGGGTTAATCTCTGTTTCAAACTGCTTGATATGGCTGCCCGGGTAATGGGTGGTGATGTTGATATTGAGGTTATCGAGGCCCACCATCGTCACAAGATTGATGCGCCCTCAGGAACCGCTCTACGGATGGGAGAGGTGGTTGCCGATGCGCTTGGGAGAGACCTCGGTGAGTGCGCAGTATATGGGCGCGAGGGGGATACTGGAGAGCGTGATCGTGGCACCATAGGTTTTGAGACTATCCGTGCCGGAGATATCGTGGGTGAACATACAGTTATGTTTGCCGATATTGGGGAGCGGGTAGAGATTACCCACAAGGCATCAAGCAGACTCACCTTTGCCAAAGGGGCGGTGCGTGCAGCAGGATGGCTGATGGAGAGAGATAACGGCCTCTTTGATATGCAGGATGTGTTGGGGCTACGTTAG
>JACNFK010000007.1 GCA_014384675.1 Candidatus Thiopontia autotrophica
AATCGTGCCTACGTTTACGTGCGGTTTGGTTCTTTCAAACTTTTCCTTGGACATCGCTATTTCCTCTTGCTCTTATCTATTCACTTACTTAAATATTTTCAACTAACTATCTTGGTTAACCCTGCTGGTTAGCTATTTTTCTTAATAATTGCATCTGCAATATTTCCCGGTGCCTCAGCATACTTCTCAAACTCCATTGAGTATGTTGCACGACCCTGGGTTGCTGAACGCAGATCAGTTGCATAACCAAACATCTCGGAGAGTGGCACACTTGCAGCAATCATCTTGCCTGCAGGGGAGTCACCCATACCGGCAACCATTCCGCGACGACGGTTAAGATCACCCATCACATCACCCATGTACTCTTCAGGCGTCACCACATCAACTTTCATCATAGGCTCAAGCAGTACGGGATCAGCATTCAGAGCTCCCTGCTTAAAGGCCATGGAACCTGCCACCTTGAACGCCAACTCATTGGAGTCAACATCATGGTATGAACCATCATAAAGTGTAACTTTACAATCTTCGATTGGGTAACCAGCGATGACACCATTTTTCATCTGCTCCTGAATACCCTTGTCAACTGCGGGGATGTATTCCTTCGGAACTGCACCACCCACAATCTCATTAATAAATTCGTAACCAGCACCGGCTTCCTGTGGCTCGATTCTGATCCAGACATGACCGAACTGACCGCGACCACCTGACTGCCGTACAAATTTTCCTTCCTGCTCAACTGGTTTGCGGAGAGTCTCACGGTAGGCAACCTGTGGGGCACCAACTGATGCCTCTACACTAAACTCGCGCATCATACGGTCAACAATAATCTCCAGGTGGAGCTCACCCATACCGGAGATAATGGTCTGGCCAGACTCCTCATCAGTATGGACACGGAAGGATGGATCCTCCTGCGCCAGCTTGGAGAGGGCGATACCCATCTTCTCCTGGTCAGCCTTCGACTTTGGTTCAACCGCAACCGAGATTACCGGCTCTGGGAACTCCATACGCTCCAGAACAATTTTGTTATCAATTGCAGAGAGGGTGTCACCTGTAGTCACATCCTTGAGTCCGATGGCAGCGGCAATATCCCCAGCCCGAACCTCTTTGATCTCTTCACGATCATTGGAGTGCATCTGTACAATACGTCCAATTCTCTCTTTCTTGCCCTTTACTGTGTTGTAGCAGAAGTCACCAGAGTTAATCACCCCTGAATAGACACGGAAAAATGTCAGGGTGCCCACAAATGGGTCTGTTGCTATCTTGAAGGCCAAGGCAGCGAATGGCTCATCATCTGATGCAATACGCTCTTCCTCGGCTCCATCCTCAAGCTCACCGGTGATTGCATCAACATCCAGCGGAGAAGGCATGAAATGGATAACAGCATCCAACATTGCCTGTACGCCCTTGTTCTTGAATGCAGAGCCACACATCATCAGGACAACTTCATTTTTCAGTGTTCTGGTGCGGAGTCCTTCACGAATCTCATCTTCGCTTAACTCTCCCTCTTCCAGGTACTTCTCCATGAGGTCATCATTGGCCTCGGCTGCCGCCTCAACCATCTCCTCACGAAGCTCATCACACTGAGCCTGCAGCTCTGCAGGAATATCAACGGCCTCATAGGTCATACCCATGTCGTCTTCATTCCAGTAGATCGCCTTCATGCGAATAAGATCCACAATACCCTTGAAATCTTCCTCAGCACCGATATTCATCTGAATAGGAACTGCATTTGCTCCTAGACGCTCTTTGATCTGCTCAACAACACGAAGGAAGTCGGCACCTGCACGATCCATCTTGTTGACGAAACCGATACGCGGAACACCATACTTGTTAGCCTGACGCCAAACTGTCTCAGATTGCGGCTCTACCCCGCCAACCGCACAGAATACTGCACATGCACCATCCAACACACGCAATGAACGCTCCACCTCAATAGTGAAATCAACGTGTCCCGGGGTGTCAATAATGTTGATACGGTGCTGATCAAACTGCTGATCCATACCCTGCCAAAAACAGGTGGTAGCTGCAGAGGTAATGGTAATACCACGCTCCTGCTCCTGCTCCATCCAGTCCATGGTTGCTGCACCATCATGCACCTCTCCAATCTTGTGAGAGAGACCTGTATAGAAAAGTACCCTTTCAGTCGTAGTTGTCTTACCTGCATCAATGTGTGCCATGATGCCGAGGTTACGATAACGATCTAGTGGAGTTTGACGTGCCATGATAATTCTGCTGTATGCTTTCTGTTAACTGTTTATTAAAGAGTTGTTAGGTTCTACCAAAAACTACCATCTGAAGTGAGAGAATGCCTTATTGGCATCTGCCATACGATGAGTATCTTCTCTCTTCTTTACTGCCGAGCCACGGCTCTCAACCGCATCCAGAATTTCTCCTGCCAGACGCAGACCCATGGTCTTCTCACCACGCTTGCGTGCAGATTCAACCAACCAACGCATGCCGAGAGCAATACGACGATCAGGGCGCACCTCGATAGGTACCTGATAGGTAGATCCACCAACTCGGCGAGATTTTACCTCCACCTTTGGACCAACATTTTCCAGAGCGGCAAATAGTGTCTCAACAGGCTCACTATTTCCTCTCTCCTCAACGACATCAAGCGCTCCATATACGATCTTCTCGGCAACCGACTTCTTGCCATCCTTCATGATCACATTAATGAACTTGGTCAACTGCTCATTTCCATATTTTGGATCTGGCAATACAGTACGTTTTGGTGCTCTATTTCTTCTTGACATCTGCTTTCTCGAATTCTTGTCTAAATCTGCTTATTGATAACCGACAGCAATCAGCTCTTCGGCTTTTTAGCTCCATACTTGGAACGACCCTGGCGACGTGACTCAACACCTGTTGTATCCAGACTGCCGCGAACTACGTGGTAACGCACACCAGGAAGATCCTTCACACGACCGCCTCGAATAAGAACAACCGAGTGCTCCTGAAGATTGTGTCCCTCACCACCAATATATGAAGAGACCTCCATGCTATTGGTCAAGCGGACACGAGCCACCTTACGCATTGCTGAGTTTGGCTTTTTAGGTGTAGTTGTGTAGACACGAGTACATACGCCTCGCCTCTGTGGACATGCATCCAACGCGGGGACCTTGCTCTTCTCTTTCTGTACCTTGCGTGGTTTTCTAACCAGCTGATTAATCGTTGCCATTTTATCTCTATTCTTTAGCTTATCATTGCGTAACTTACTGTTACTTAACCCATAAACGATCCGCTAGCAGGCACCAAAACCAGTGTTTAAAGAGCATGTTATAGCAGATCAAAACGCATACTTAATGCGACAAAAAAGACCGGCCCTTGTGGAACCGATCTTGGTTGATCTATTTTCGGCGAACCCGACACATTCACCTTCTCATTTCTTAAGTCATGTCGGTTTACGATCTAACCATAATGTTATGGTCTCCCTCGTAATCAGGAACGCGAATTCTAGAGGGCACACCAATTGGTGTCAAGCGCTTTTCGCCATCTTTTCCAAAAAGTTGCCTCTATAAACGGATAGCCCGGCCAAAAGGCCGGGCCTGACAAGATCACTCCTCTGTAGCCACCTCATCCACAGCATTAACTGCATCTTCGCTTTCTATAACAGCCTCATCTGTTACCGCCAGAATATCTGTATCAGAGAAGAGTTTTCTGCGCTGACGACGTCTGATGTGGTGGGAAAGTCCAGTTCCTGCAGGAATAAGTCGGCCTACAATAACATTCTCCTTAAGACCACGCAGGCCGTCACTCTTGCCTGTAACCGAGGCCTCGGTCAGAACCCTTGTAGTCTCCTGGAAGGATGCTGCAGAGACAAATGAGTCTGTTGCCAAAGATGCCTTGGTGATTCCAAGAAGAATATCCTCGTATGAGGCCGGCATTTTACCAAGCCCAACCACCCGTTCATTCTCATCCAGCATTCTTGCGCGCTCTACCTGTTCCCCCTGGAGGAATTTTGTATCTCCAGGATTGACAATCACAACCCGGCGCAGCATCTGGCGGACAATACATTCAATATGTTTGTCATTAATACCTACACCCTGCAGACGATACACATCCTGAACCTCGTTGGTGATATATTTTGCCAATTCAGGAATCCCCTTCAGGCGCAAAATATCATGTGGGTCAGGTGCACCATCAACAATGGTTTCACCCTTCTCAACATGCTCACCCTCGAAAACTATGACGTGACGGAACTTTGGAATCAGCGTCTCTGTCTGCTCACCATCCTCACCAACAATCACAACCCTCTGCTTGCCCTTGGTCTCCTTGCCAAAGGTGATGGTTCCTGTCTGTTCTGCCATAACTGAAGGCTCTTTTGGCTTGCGCGCCTCGAAGAGATCAGCAACTCGAGGCAGACCACCCGTAATATCACGGGTTTTACCAGCTTCCTGAGGGATTCTTGCAAGAACATCACCGACACCAATAGTTGTGCCATCCTCTACAGTCACAATCGCACCAGCTGGCAGGAAGTATTGAGCAGGCACTGTGGTTCCGGGAATCATAATCTCTTGCCCCTTCTCATCAACCAGCATGATCATGGGACGAAGATCACGATTTCCGACAACCTCTTCGCTTGTTTTACCCTTACCATCAATTACAGTTACGGTCTGGTCACCAACAATTCTCTGTTTTGAATCTGTTACCACCACACTGGTCAGACCTGTAACCTCATCAGTCTCTTTTCGGAAAGAGACTCCATCGACAAAGTAGTTAAAACGAACTGTTCCAGCCACCTCGGTAACAACTGAATGGGTATGCGGATCCCAGGTTACAACCTTCTGTCCAGGCTCTACACTGTCACTATCAGAGACTGTGATCTCTGCACCATATGGAATCTTGTAGCGCTCACGCTCCAATCCATTCTCATCAACCACAGCAATTTCACCGGAACGGGAAACCGCGACATGGTGTCCATCAGCATGTCGCACTGAACGAACATTATGAAGGTGCACCTGCCCCCTGTTATTAACATCAACACTATTATCAGCAGCAGCTCTAGATGCCGCACCACCGATATGGAAGGTACGCATTGTCAACTGGGTTCCAGGCTCACCAATAGACTGAGCCGCAATTACGCCCACAGCTTCACCCTGACTAATCAGATCACCACGAGCAAGATCTCGTCCATAACATTTGGCACAGACACCATCTCTGGTTTCACAGGTAATGATCGAACGTACACGCATCTGGTCAACACTATTCTCTTCAAGAAGATCAGCAATCTTCTCGTCAATCAGTGTCCCCACCTTAATCAACAGCTCGTCTGTACCCGGCTTGACTACATTTTCAGAGGTTACACGACCAAGAACACGCTCACGTAGTGTCTCGATAACATCACCACCCTCTACAATTGTCTGCATCAGTACGCCATTGGTTGTTCTACAATCATCTTCTGTTGTTACCAGATCTTGTGAAACATCCACTAACCTGCGAGTCAGGTATCCTGAGTTTGCAGTTTTCAGTGCAGTATCTGCCAGGCCCTTTCGAGCACCGTGGGTAGAGATAAAGTACTGTAGTACATTTAGACCTTCACGGAAGTTTGCCGTAATAGGGGTCTCAATAATTGAGCCATCCGGCTTGGCCATCAGGCCACGCATACCGGCCAGCTGTCGGATCTGGGCTGCAGAACCACGAGCTCCCGAGTCTGCCATCATAAAGATGGAGTTGAATGAATCCTGCTGGACCTTTTTGCCTTCACTGTCAACTACATCCTCGATACCAATCTTGTCCATCATTGCCTTGGCAACCTGATCATTGGCATGCGTCCAGATATCAACCACCTTGTTATAACGCTCACCGTTAGTAACCAGTCCAGTCGAATACTGATCCTGAATATCCTTCACCTCGCGCTCAGCAGCAGAGAGAATGGAGAACTTGTCCTCGGGGATAATCATGTCATCCGCACCAAACGAGACCCCTGCACGAGTTGAGTTCTCAAAACCTGTATACATCAATTTATCTGCAAAGATAACTGTAGTCTTGAGACCCAGAGTTCGATAACAGATATCAACCAGTCCTGTTACCACCCGCTTGGTAAGCGTCTTGTTAATCTCTGCAAACGGCAGCCCATCAGGGAGAATCTCTGATAACAGCGCTCTACCAGCTGTAGTCTTTATACGGCTTACGGTTGTGCTCTTGTTGCCGTTCTCATCAATTGTGGTCTCAGGTATTCTGACCTCAATTTTTGCATGAATATCAATAAGTTTGCTGTCGTAGGCACGGCGTAATTCGTTTACATCTGCATATATGGCACCTTCACCCTTGGCATTTATACGCTCACGGGTCATATAGTAGAGACCGAGCACCACATCCTGGGTTGGCACGATAATTGGTTCACCATTTGCAGGGTGAAGAACATTATTGCTTGCCAACATCAGGGTACGCGCCTCAAGCTGCGCCTCAATAGAGAGAGGCACATGTACAGCCATCTGGTCACCATCAAAGTCTGCATTAAATGCAGTACAAACCAGTGGATGCAGCTGAATTGCCTTACCTTCAATCAGAACCGGCTCAAAAGCCTGGATACCGAGACGGTGCAGTGTTGGTGCACGGTTAAGCATGACCGGGTGCTCACGAATAACCTCATCGAGAATATCCCACACTACAGGCTCCTCACGCTCAACCATCTTCTTGGCAGCCTTGATAGTGGTTGCCAGTCCACGCAGTTGCAACTTACCAAAAATAAATGGCTTGAATAGCTCAAGTGCCATTGCCTTGGGAAGACCACACTGATGCAGCTTAAGAGTTGGGCCAACCACAATCACTGAACGACCAGAGTAGTCAACACGCTTACCGAGCAGGTTTTGACGGAAACGCCCCTGCTTGCCCTTGATCATCTCAGCCAGAGATTTCAGTGGGCGCTTGTTGGTTCCAGTTACTGCACGACCACGACGACCATTGTCCAATAGTGCATCTACAGACTCCTGTAGCATGCGTTTCTCGTTACGGACAATAATGTCAGGTGCAGAGAGATCCAACAGTCTCTTGAGCCGGTTATTACGGTTGATGACTCGACGATATAGATCATTCAGGTCAGAGGTTGCAAAACGTCCTCCCTCAAGAGGAACCAGTGGTCTCAGCTCTGGCGGCAATACTGGCAATACACGCAACAGCATCCACTCCGGCTTGTTGCCGGACTCCAGGAAACCCTCAACCAGCTTCAGACGCTTGGATAGTTTCTTGGTCTTGGCCTCTGATTTGGTTGCGGCGAGATCCTCGCGCAACTGGGCAGAAATAACCTGCAGATCCATCCCGCGAATTAGCTGATCAATTGCCTCTGCACCCATACGGGCATCAAACTCATCTCCCCACTCCTCAATCGCATCCAGATACTGATCATCAGTCAACAACTGGCCACGCTCCAGATCTGTCATTCCTGGCTCGATGACGATAAATGATTCAAAGTAGAGAACACGCTCAATATTCTTCAGGGTGATATCCAGCAACATACCAAGGCGTGACGGTAAGGAGCGCAGATACCAGATATGGGCAACAGGGCTGGCCAGATCGATATGTCCCATACGCTCACGGCGGACCTTGGATAGCGTTACCTCAACCCCGCACTTCTCGCACACCACGCCACGATGCTTCAGTCTCTTGTATTTTCCACAGAGACACTCATAGTCCTTGGTTGGACCAAAGATCTTGGCACAAAAAAGACCGTCACGCTCCGGCTTGAAGGTGCGATAGTTGATAGTTTCTGGCTTCTTGACCTCTCCAAATGACCAGGAACGAATCTTCTCCGGTGATGCCAATCCAATACGGATTGCATCAAAATCCTTGGTCTCTTGTTGAGCTTTCAAAAAATTGAGTAGGTCTTTCATTCTCTTCTCCTAATGGAACACGTTGTGGTCAGGGTAAATAATCAGCAATCTTTAGCTGTATCTAATCCACCTGTTCCAAATCAATATCAATTGCCAACGAACGAATCTCTTTCAACAGTACGTTGAATGATTCAGGCAGGTCTGCCTCAATTCGATAATCACCATCCACGATATTCTTGTACATCCTGGTACGTCCTGAAACGTCATCCGATTTAACAGTCAACATCTCCTGGAGGACATGAGAGGCACCATAGGCCTCAAGTGCCCAGACCTCCATCTCACCAAAGCGCTGACCACCAAACTGAGCCTTACCACCAAGAGGTTGCTGAGTAACCAGGCTGTATGGTCCTGTTGAACGGGCATGCATCTTGTCTGCAACCAGATGATTAAGTTTAATGATATGCATGACACCAACGGTCACCTGACGCTCGAAGGCCTCACCAGTGCGTCCATCGAAAAGTGTGGTCTGGCCACTTTCAGGGAGATCAGCCAACTTCAGCATACGCTTGATCTCTTTCTCATTGGCACCATCAAATGCCGGTGTAGCCATTGGCACACCACCTCTCAGGTTATTTGCCATCTCCATCACTTCATCATCATTCAGTGACTCCAGATCCTCATTCTGGCCGCTTACATTGTATACCTTATCCAGGAATTTTCTAACGTCCTTCACGCCAGAATCACTATCGAGCATGCCGGCAATCTTAATGCCTAGCCCCTTGGCTGCCCATCCAAGATGAACCTCAAGCACCTGACCGATATTCATACGAGAAGGTACACCCAATGGGTTCAGAACAATATCAACAGGAG
Source organism: Candidatus Thiopontia autotrophica (assembly GCA_014384675.1). Taxonomy (NCBI): domain Bacteria; kingdom Pseudomonadati; phylum Pseudomonadota; class Gammaproteobacteria; genus Candidatus Thiopontia; species Candidatus Thiopontia autotrophica. The sequence goes on from JACNFK010000007.1 coordinate 8,643, forward strand.
TTCCATCCTCTCTATGTGGCATATCTTCAACCGGAACAATCCTGGAGATAACACCCTTGTTACCATGGCGTCCTGCCATCTTGTCGCCAGGTTGAATGCGGCGTTTCACTGCAACATAGACCTTCACCATTTTCTGTACACCAGGTGCCAGATCATCTCCGCCGGTGATCTTTCCCTTTTTCTCTTCAAAGATGGTCTCAATCTCTTCGCGCTGCTGCTTGAGCTGCTCTCGAACCAGTTCAACCTTTTGATTCACATCCTCGTTGCGCATGCGAATTTCAAACCACTTCTCACGACCAAGATCCTTAAGATAGGTCTTCGTTACCTTATCTCCAGACTTGATTGATCCAGGGCCGCCATCAGCCATCTTGCCAGTCAACAACTTCTCAAGACGCTGGAAAAGATCCTCTTCGATAATATCCTGACGAGACTTCAGATCCTTGCGGACATCATCAAGCTCCATCTCTTCAATATCGAGAGATCTCTTATCTTTCTGGATGCCGTCACGGGTAAAGACACGAACATCTACCACTGTTCCAGCCATTGAGGATTTGGCACGCAACGAGGTATCTTTCACGTCTGATGCCTTCTCACCAAAGATGGCGCGCAACAGCTTCTCCTCTGGAGTCAGCTGCGTCTCACCCTTAGGTGTCACCTTACCTACCAGAATATCACCAGGATTTACCTCTGCACCAATATATACAATACCGGACTCATCAAGGCGACCAAGAGCATGCTCTCCCACATTTGGGATATCTGCAGTGATCTCCTCAGAACCAAGTTTTGTATCTCGTGCCATACAGGTAAGTTCTTCGATATGAATCGTGGTGTAACGATCCTCTTCAACTACTCGTTCAGAGATGAGTATAGAATCCTCAAAGTTATAACCATTCCATGGCATAAATGCGACTGTCAGATTCTGTCCCAGTGCCAACTCACCCATATCGGTGGATGGGCCATCTGCAAGAACATCACCACGTGTTATCTGATTGCCAGGTTTCACTAATGGACGCTGATTTATGCAGGTATTCTGGTTTGATCTTGTGTACTTGGTAAGGTTGTAGATATCTACACCAGACTCACCAGCGATAGCTTCATCATCATTCGCACGAACAACTATTCGTCCACCGTCAACAAAATCAACCATGCCACCACGTTTGGCAACTACTGTAACACCAGAATCCACAGCAACATCACGCTCAATCCCTGTCCCTACCAGCGGCTTCTCTGCACGCATGGTTGGAACTGCCTGACGCTGCATATTTGCTCCCATCAATGCACGGTTTGCATCATCGTGCTCAAGAAATGGAATCAACGAGGCTGCAACGGAGACAATCTGTCGAGGAGAGACATCCATATACTCAATGACATCTGGCGAGGCCATGGTGAACTCATTCTGGTAACGACAGGAGAGGAGCTCATCCTGCAACTTGCCAGACGCGCTCATATTTACACTTGCCTGCGCAATATGGAAATTAACCTCATCGTAAGCAGAGAGATACTCAATCTCATCTGTTACCTGTCCATCAACAACCTTACGATAAGGGGTTTCAAGGAAACCATACTCATTGGTACGAGCATAAACCGCCAAAGTGTTGATCAATCCAATATTCGGCCCCTCAGGGGTCTCAATTGGACAGACACGTCCATAATGAGTTGGGTGCACATCACGCACCTCAAACCCGGCACGCTCACGAGTCAGGCCGCCCGGGCCCAATGCAGAGATACGGCGTTTATGGGTAACCTCAGAGAGAGGGTTAACCTGATCCATAAACTGAGATAGCTGACTGGAACCGAAGAACTCCTTGATTGCTGCAGAGATTGGCTTTGCATTAATCAGCTCCTGAGGCATCAACCCCTCGGATTCTGCAATATTCAGACGCTCCTTGACTGCGCGCTCAACTCGAACCAGACCGATGCGGAATTGATTCTCCGCCATCTCGCCAACACTTCTAATACGACGATTTCCAAGGTTATCAATATCATCAACAACACCACGACCATCCTTGATGTTAATCAACTCCTTAATCACATCAACAATATCATCATTCAACAGTACGCCTTCGCCAGTCAACTCCTCACGTGAGAGACGACGATTGAACTTCATGCGCCCTACAGCAGAGAGGTCATAACGATCCAGAGTAAAGAAGAGACTGTGGAACAGGTTTTCTGCTGATTCCCGTGTAGGCGGCTCACCAGGACGCATCATCCTGTAGATCTCAACCTGCGCCTCAAGCTGACTGGCAGCAGAATCATTTCTCAATGTCTCAGAAAGGTATGCTCCTCGGTCCAGCTCATTGATAAAGAGTGTCTGGAACTCAGAGATTCCTGCTTCAACAATCTGCTCCAATAATTCTTCTGTAATCTCATCATTTGCAGAGGCAATCAATTCACCAGTCTCGGTATCTACCAGATCATGGCCCAGTGCTCTACCGATAACAAACTCTTGTGGAGCCTCCAGTGAGCTAACGCCTGCCTTTTCTATCTCACGGATATGACGTGCAGTAATCCTGCGCCCCGTCTCCACCAGTACTTTTTTACCGGCCTTGATATCAAATGCTGCGATCTCACCACGCAGACGCTCTGGAATCACCTCGAAACTTATACCATCATTGCCGCAGAAAAAACGGTCCATTTCAAAGAATCTGTCCAGCATCTCTTGTGTAGAGAGGCCTAGTGCACGCAATAGAATTGTTGCAGGCATCTTCCTGCGACGGTCAATTCGCACATAGAGAAGATCCTTGTGATCAAACTCAAAATCAAGCCATGAACCACGGTAGGGAATCACTCTTGCAGAGAAAAGTAACTTGCCAGAAGAGTGTGTCTTACCCTTGTCGTGCTCAAAAAAGACACCAGGAGAACGGTGTAGTTGCGAAACGATAACACGCTCGGTACCGTTCACTACAAAAGTTCCATTGTCTGTCATCAGAGGGATATCCCCCATATAGACTTCCTGCTCCTTAATATCTTTTACAACCTTGTTCTTGGAGGTCTTGTCATAAATGATCAGACGCACCTTGACACGAAGTGGGGCCGCAAATGTCATGCCACGCTGCTGACACTCCTTTACATCAAATGCAGGAGTTCCCAGTCTATAACTGACATATTCCAATGCCGCATTTCCAGAGTAGGCCTCAATGGGGAAAATCGAGTTGAATGCTGCCTGTAGCCCGCTACTCTTGCGGTCTTCTACGGCAACTCCCATCTGCAGGAAATCCCTGAATGAATCCAGCTGAATTGCCAACAGGTAAGGAACATCCATAACGTTTGGACGTTTACCAAAACTCTTGCGAATTCTTTTCTTCTCAGTGAAAGCGTATGCCATTGGAACCCTCTATCTATCTTGTGTCACTAACATGTACGGCCGAAAACTAATAGCCGCACGAATCGCTGTTATTGCAGAAACAAACACTGCTCTAACAGCGCAAAAAGGCCGGCGGCAAAATGCCGCCAGCCAAATCGCATCAGTCTGCGATTGGTCAATCAAGACTTGCTTACTTGATCTCGACGGTTGCGCCCGCCTCTTCCAGAGTCTTCTTGAGCTCTTCTGCTTCATCCTTGGAAACAGCTTCCTTGACAGGAGCAGGTGCAGATTCAACCAGACCCTTAGCCTCTTTCAGACCCAGACCTGTTGCTGCACGTACAGCCTTAATAACTGCAACTTTTGCTTCACCAAAGCTAGCAAGAACCACGTCAAACTCAGTCTGCTCTTCAGCGGCACCACCGGCATCACCAGCAGCTGGGCCTGCTGCAACTGCTACAGCTGCTGCTGCAGATACGCCAAACTTCTCTTCCATATCAGAGATCAGTTCTACGACCTCCATTACACTCATGTTGGAAATGGCTTCCAGGATATCGTCTTTACTTACTGCCATTTTATTTCTCCTAAATACTTAAAAAATTACTGTTATGTCATCATTTACTACAAACGTTGTTACGCAAACTGATTACGCCGCCTCTTTTACATCACGTACAGCTGCAATGGTACGAACCATCTTGCTGTGTGGCTCAGCCAAAGTACGAACAAACTTCTCAACTGGTGCTTTCATAACACTCATCAACATAGAGATCGCCTGATCATAAGTAGGCAGACTAGCAACCGCGTTCAACTGGGAAGCATCCATCAAGGAGTCTCCCAGGGAGAGTGCTCTGACAACTAGCTTGTCATGCTCCTTGGAAAAGTCCTTCATTACCCGAGCCGCACCACCTGGATCCTCCTGAGAGAAACCAAGAATCAGAGGCCCAACCAGCGCCTCATTCATGCATGCGTAGCCTGTATCTTCAAATGCTCGACGTGCCAGAGAGTTTTTAACAACCCTGATCCGCACACCAGCATCACGAGATTTGACTCGCAACTCGGTCAGTTCTTCCCCGGTGAGTCCACGATACTCAGCCGCAACAACGGAGAGTGCGGAGGCAGCTACTTCACTGACCTCTGCGACGACGGCTTTCTTCTGTTCAAGATTCAATGCCACGTACATTTCTCCTTACTAACAAAGAGCAGTTGGATCAATTGATCCATCCACCTTCTCGCGCACAATGCGCACTAAAGAATGATTTTTGCTATTAAAAGCTAAATCATCCGCCTAACGGCACAACAGCAACATCAATAATGTCTGCGTACCGTCTGCGTGGGCGTTCACCATTTGGCAAACATTAAACCAGAGGAACCCACGGTCTTTGACGACTATTGAATTCTCGTACTACGAGCAGTCAACAGTGCAAAGTTTCTTCCCAACGTTATCTAACGTCAGTTACGCCTCCAGAGAGGTATGATCCAAAGCAAGTCCTGGTCCCATGGTTGTGGAAACAGTCACTTTCTTCAGAAAAACACCTTTTGCAGCGCTTGGTTTTTTCTTGTTCAGGTCTACCAGCAATGCCTGCAGATTTCCTATCAATTGATCAGCAGAAAAATCTACCTTGCCAATTGAGCAGTGGATAATACCTGCCTTATCTGTACGGTAACGAACCTGTCCTGACTTGGCATTATTAACCGCACCAGCAACATCAGGGCTTACAGTTCCAACCTTGGGGTTTGGCATAAGACCACGAGGACCCAAAATTTGTCCCAGCTGACCAACAACACCCATCGCATCAGGTGATGCAATCACAACATCAAAGTTCAGATCGCCTCCCTTGATTGTCGCCGCAAGATCATCCATTCCAACTATATCGGCACCAGCCTCTTTTGCCGCATCCGCATTGGCACCCTGGGCAAATACTGCTACACGAACAGTTTTGCCAGTACCATTTGGCAGCACAGTCGAGCCACGAACAACCTGATCTGATTTTCTAGGGTCAACACCGAGGTTGATGCTTACATCAACAGCCTCGGAGAACTTTACTGAAGAGATATCCTTCAACAGATCAAATGCCTCAGTAGCATCGTACTGTTTTCCAGTCTCTACCTTTTCAGCAATTGCCTTTGCTCTTTTAGTCATCTTGGCCATCAGGACATTCCCTCCACGCCTTCTACGTTCAGACCCATGCTACGCGCACTACCTGCAATAATACGTACTGCTGCATCCATGTCGTTTGCGTTCAAATCAGCCATCTTGGTAGTTGCAATCTCCTCAAGTTGAGCACGATTTACCGTACCCACTTTATTAATATGAGGCTCGCCACTACCAGATTTGATACCAGCAGCCTTCTTCAGCAGAATTGATGCTGGAGGTGTCTTGGTAATATAGGTAAAACTACGATCGTTATAGACCGTAATAACCACAGGGACAGGCATCCCCTTCTCAAGGCTCTGTGTTGCCGCATTAAAAGCCTTACAGAACTCCATAATATTTACACCGTGCTGACCCAGCGCAGGGCCAACGGGCGGACTTGGATTTGCCTCACCTGCAGGAACCTGCAGCTTAATGTAGGCCTCAATCTTCTTTGCCATTGTACTCTCCTAGTATGGGTTCAAACGTTGGTGGCCACTCGCTAAAACAGGCCCCAGCCAACTCCCCGTTACACAACACTCAAAACAGTCTGACAGAACCATTCTGAGCTATAAAATTATTACCCCTTTGACACCTGACCAAAATTAAGTTCAACTGGAGTAGAGCGTCCAAATACCTGAACCGATACGGTCAGCTTGCTCTTTTCGTAATTCACCTCTTCCACCACACCATTGAAGTCAGCAAATGGTCCGTCAGTAACACGCACCATCTCACCAGCCTCATATAGTACCTTGGGACGTGGCTTCTCAATTCCATCCTGGATACGTTGCAGAATATTTTCTGCCTCCTTGTCCGTAATTGGTGCAGGACGATCCACTGTGCCACCAATAAAGCCCATCACTTTCGGCACATCCTTCACCAGATGCCATGCACTATCATTCATATCCATCTGAACCAGCACATAACCAGGAAAGAATTTGCGCTCACTTTTACGCTTTTTCCCATCCGGACGCATCTCAACAACCTCTTCACAAGGTACAAGGATTTCACCAAATGACTCTTCCATTCCTTCAAGAGTAATGCGCTCCTTCAGAGAACGTGCTGCCTGATGCTCAAAGCCTGAATAGGCATGGACCACATACCATCTCTTTGTCATGATCAATTAGTTCCCTGTAAATACCTTAACTGCCCAGACTAATCCCATGTCCAGTAGCCACAGCAAAATTCCGACAATAATAACCATCACCACAACCATCATGGTGGTCTGTGTAGTCTCTTTTCGTGTTGGCCAGACCACCTTGCGCGCCTCTGTCCTTGCCCCAGAGACGAAACTCCAGCCAGAACGTCCTGCTTCTGTCTGCAGTGCAATTGCCGCACTGACACCAACCAGCACCAACAGCCCAAGCGTACGCAGTAGCGCCGACTGCTCTGACAACACATAAAATGCCACCATGCCTGCTGCCAATATCAACACTGCAACCGCTAATTTAATCTTGTCTGCCATCCAACTATTCGCTTTACCGTTATTCTAAAAAAAACCACTCACACCAAACCAACAAAAATAAATGGCAGGCCAGGAGGGAATCGAACCCCCAACCTGCGGTTTTGGAGACCGCTGCTC
>JACNFK010000008.1 GCA_014384675.1 Candidatus Thiopontia autotrophica
GTTGCCTGCTGAGCCTCAGAGCCCACATTGTTCACAATCTCTGCGATGAGGTCAGGATCCGCTCCCTCCATGGATAGGGAGATTGTAGGGGATGAATCTTCCCCTTTCTTTGGCTTGGGTGAAGAGACAGAGAGACTTTTGTTGAATCCATCAAAAATTGCAATCACATTGCTGTTCTCGTCTCTCTCAGGGGTAAATATATCCAGTAGTCCCATTTTTTCAAAAACTGATTTTCTCGGGGCTCTGGAAGACAAATTTCGCTTGAACATTGTGTAGACGGAGTCCACACTAACGCCCTGGACGCCCTGGACGCCCTGGACGCCCTGGACGCCCTGGACGCCCTGGACGTTTAGCGCCTGAATATCACTCTCTGTGGGGGGTAGAAAGGTTGTCTCTGCTTTGTAAACTGGGGGCTGGATGAGTGCAAATATCACGGCACCAATGGTGGCGATGGCAGTCAGCCCAAAGATGGTTCTCTTCTTCTTGACCAGAACATTCCAGAGATCGATAAGACTGATCTCATCCTCCTGAGGAAAATATCCATATGGTGGTGGATATGGCATGGTGGGCGGAGGGGTCTGTGGAGTCTCTTCTCTGGTCATTGTTATTCTGCTGCCGATTGGGCAGTAGCTCTCTCCGGTATCTGTAGTGAAAAATTGTGCTCAGAAGTTATTTGTTTTGTATGGCAATGTCAAATATTACGATATGTAACACCGTTGGCTGGACAGACTATATATCATCCAACCGATACTCTATATAGGCATTATCCCGTAGCCTGCGTAACCAGGTCTCGGTTGCCTCGCTGATTTTACGTTTGCGGATCATCTGACGAGCCTGACTCATCAAAAACTCCTCAGTATTATCTTCCTGTTTGCGCTCAGTCAGTTTAATGATGTGCCAGCCAAAACGTGATTTAAATACCGGACTGATCTCTCCAGGTTGCAGCTTATCCATCTCTTTAACAAATTCTGGGACAAGGTTTTCAGGGTTCTGCCATCCCAGGTCGCCTCCATCCTTGGCGGAGCCGTCCTCTGAGTTTGTACGGGCCAGCTCTTCGAATGATTCACCACCAAGGGCACGCTCTTTGATGATCTCAAGTTTTGCCTTTAGTTTCTCATCACTGTTAAGTTCGCTGTTTTTCAATAAAATATGTCTGGCACGGGTCAGGGTAATCAGATGGGTTGCCTGCTGTTCACGGCTATCAAGTAGTGAGAGCAGATGAAATCCACTGGCACTGCGCAGAGGGCCAATAAATGGGCTCTGCTGCAGGTGCGGTAGTTGACCGGCAAAGAGTGTAGGGAGCTCGGCGGTGGTACGCCAATCCAGAATGCCCCCTTCAAGAGCGTTGCTTCCAGCGGACTGTTCCATTGCTGTCTGTTCAAAGCTTGCTCCAGCTGTCAGTTGCTGAACAATCTCAAGAGCGCTCTTTTTGGCAGATTGGATCTGTTCTGGTGAGGCCCCCTCTGGCAGTGGTATAAGGATGTGCCCCAATTTGTATTGGCGTAGCGAGTTGGCGTTCTCGGATGCCAGTTTGTCGGCTAACCGTTTTGCCTCATCGTCAGATATGGTTACCCTGTTTTCTACTTTTTTTACCTTGAGATTTTCTATGGTGATCTCTTTTTTCAGATTCTCCCGAAAGGTGAGGTAGTCGACACCCTCTTGAGCCAGGGCTTGTTTGAATGCAGAGAGGCTGAGTTTGTTGCGTTTTGCTATGCGCTGCATGGTGCGATCAGTGGTGGACTCGTCAATGACGATCCCTGCTTTTTCGGCAGCCTGAAGCTGGAGCCGTTCACTGATTATCTTCTCCAGAACCTGTGCAGTCAGTCGCTCTAGCGGTGGGAGCTTTACCTTTTTGCTATTGAGACGTTGCACAATAGTTGAGAGCTCACGTTCCAGATCACTTTTAAGGATTACATCGTTGTTGACGAGCGCGATAATGCGGTCAATGCTGGTGATCGAGGCCGCATTTGCAGCCATGGAAAAAAGCAGAGCTAGAGATAGAAAGAGTTTTGTCATCGCTTTAATCTTCCGGGTTGTATCCCTTGATGCTCTCAGAGAGCAGCTTGTTTAGTGGTTTGCGTTTACCGAGGTTTCCAAGCCCCTTTAGCTCCAGAGTCAGGAACCATTTTATATCGAATTTGTTGCGATCGGCACCGTTAAAGGTCTCGGTTCCATCAAAGTAGCGGTTACGGGTGAAACGCATGGCCCAACAGCAGGTGTCATAGCTGATTCCTGCCAGCTCATCGAGGGTGTGGGAATTTGGATCCATTAGTTCGTAGTTGTAACGTCCCAGCAGGTTCCAGCTCCCACCCCAGAGTGAGCCTACTCTCCATGCGGCGGAGAGATCATACTGTCTCTTGTCGTCACGGGAGTAGCTGTGGCCAATATTAAAAATATGGTTGCTGTCAGGTTGGTATTGGTAGTTTGCAGTTACAACATCATCCTGGCCATCGTATGGGTCGAGGCTGAGCTCCAGATCGGTATGGTGAGAACCAAAATCGGTATCCAGTTTGCCGACAATATTAGATGCGCTCTTTTCTGCCGAGATAAAGTTTATGGCCTGCTCAATGGAGGCGGTCAATATCTTCTCATCGCTATCCTGGTTAGTAAATGTTGTAGATAGTTTGGCGTTAAGTTGTTTGGTGTGTGTTGCCTTGTCACTACCAACAAAAGTTGTTTTTAACAGCTCGCTCTCCTCGGCACTTATGGAGGTGCTGTCAAAATCGGAGAGCTCTGAGGTTAGATCGGTATCCCTGCCATCCGGAATATAGGTGTAGGTCAGGGTTGGGGTAAGCTCCTGTAGATAGTTTGTGGTCTCACGCTCAAAGAAGATCCCGCTCTCCAGTTTGTAGGTAGGGATAGTGCGCTTCGGACTCTTGTCGACACTGCTGTTGAGATCATAGCGGCTATGGGCAACTGAGATGGATGGGGTCAGATAGGCAGAGTCGTTGAGGAAGTTGTATTTGTAGTTGACCCCGGGGGTGACAGATAGACGATTACCGGTAATCTTGGTGTCATGGCTAAAATGGGTAAACTGACTTGCTACGCTATAGTTGAGTTGGTCGTCATTACTCTCACTGGACCATGCGAGGTCTAGCTGTGGGAGTTTACGATATGGCTCGTTGTCTCCCGTTATATCTACAACACTCCAGGTCCCTGAGTTTGCGCTACAGGTTCGCTCTGATGTGTAGCTGGTGTTTTCAGTGCCGCTGATTGTACATTTACCACGCTTTCCGATTGTGTAGTGGTCAGAGAAGAGAAGGCCAGCACTCCAGCGCTCACCACTGTAGTTAATCTTTGCAGTCTGCTCCAGGGTGTCGCTGCTGGCAAGACCAAGAGTGTTGCCAAAATCACCAAGGTAGTTTCTGTCGGAGAGTGATGCGTAGTCAATCTCATACTTCAGGGGCTCTGCTAGTCCGCTCTGATAATCTCCCTTGTGGGCAAATTTGAGTTGCCAGCGGTCATCCTTGTAGAGGTCATCACTGGGGAGGAATCCTGCATCCAGCTCTCCATCGCTGGCACTATTGAGATAGCGGTAGTTGCCATCGAGTAGAAGCCCGCGTTTTGCGATCAGCCGCGGGGTGATGGTTGCATCCCGATTAGGGGCTATATTCCAGTAGTAGGGGATGCTGAGCAGTCCGCCACCGGCCTTTTCATAGCCCCAGCTGGGAAAGAGAAACCCTGACTTTCTACGCTCATCCATGGCAAAGGTCCATGACGGGGTATACATGATTGGTACACCCTGAAAGCGAACTACGGCATTTTTTGCAGTTCCCCAACCCTCAAGATCATCCATTCTGATCTCTTCAGCCTCCATCTCCCAGCTTTTATTATCTGGATCACAGGTGGTATAGGTGGCATTGCTGTAACGGTTGACGTAGCTCCCCAGTTTTTCGGCAAGTTCCGCCTCTCCACTGGAGTGATTATTGTCTATTTTGTATCTGGCGTTGTGGATGACACCACTGTCAGTTTTCTGATTAAAGAGTCCACTATCACCAGCCAGCTCTGATCCGGTCTCTCGGTAAACCAGATTCCCCTCCGCCTTAAAAATGCCACTATCACGATTGTAGTCAACCTGGTCAGCTGTTAGTGACTGATCCGCACGATTCATAACAACATCACCACTGTAGTGGAAGAGGTTGCGTTCACGGATCTCCATCTCATCAGCACTGATGATTGTTGCCTCACCACCGCGATCTGAAGGTATGACAGGCACACTGTTCGAGGCGGTCTGGAGAGGACACCGCTCTCTGTTGGCAGCTCTGTTTTCGGTTGCTGCTGTTGGCTTGGGAGAGGGTGTTATAGATGATGGTGTTGCAGATGATGGTTTAACGATGGTTGCTACAGGTTTTTGAGTCTTGGGTAAAACACTCTGTTTTGTTGCTGGTATCTGGGTTTGGAGGGTTGGCTGGATGGCAGATAGCGGTGTGGCCTCAGAGATGGAGAGCCCGCTTTTGGCTCCACAGAGCCAGCCACCATCACTGCCAACTACACAACGAAAGGGGACATCCGCATAAGCCTGGACAGAAATTGCACAGGCCAGTGTGGATAGAAGATATCCTGTTTTTGTGCGGAGCAGTTGGTTCACGAGGCTGTGTTGATAATCTATCTATTAATGGTGTCAGTCAGGAGCAACAATCCAGGCTCCTGGCGACTGATTATACATGTCACGCCATCTAAAGAGTACAATTCGGTTTATCAAAAATAGAGGAGTTGTTGAGTAATGGATCAACGGTTGGAGCAGCTGAAACAGTTGGTTGGCAGCCAGTTGGGTGGGTTGGAGTTTTCCATCTCCCCAGCATCTGCCGATGCCAGCTTTCGCCGTTATTTCCGGGCAAGTTATCTGGATGGTGGGGTGGAGCAGACGCTGATTGTGATGGATGCTCCTCCAGAAAAAGAGGATTCTGCCACGTTTGTATCCATTGCAAGAACACTGCGTAACTGTGGGGTGCATGCACCAGAGATTGTGGCGGTGGGTTTGAAGAGAGGGTTTATGCTGTTGTCCGATCTTGGATCAACCCAATATCTGGACAGACTCACCAAAGATAGATCCGAGCTGCTTTATGGAGATGCCATGGAGGCCTTGTTGACGATACAGCAGCAGTGGCCTGCGAATCACCGCTTGCCTCCTTATGATCGGGCGTTGTTGATGCAGGAGATGGGGATATTTAAGGAGTGGTATCTTGGGGTGCATCGTCAATATCTGCTGAATGAGGATCAGGCTTGGGAGCTGGAAGAGCAGTTCTCGCTGCTGGCAGATTCGGCACTGGAGCAGCCTCAGGTTGCAGTTCACAGAGATTACCATTCACGTAATTTGATGGCACTGCCAACAGACAATCCAGGGGTGATAGATTTTCAGGATGCGGTATGGGGGCCAGTTACCTACGATCTGGTATCTCTGTTGAGGGATTGCTATATAGATTGGCCGCAGGGAGAGGTGGAGAGATGGTCCGGGATCTATTTTCAGCAGTTGGTAGAGAGGCAGATGATCACAGGAGTGGGGCTGGAACAGTTTATGCGCTGGTTTGATTTGATGGGGGTGCAACGTCACCTCAAGGCGATAGGTATATTCTCTCGTCTAAACCACAGGGATGGAAAACCTGGTTATCTTGGTGATATTCCCCGTACCATGAACTACGTAATTGATGTAACTGCAAGGTACCCAGAGCTGGGGCCGCTACATGGTCTGGTGAGAGCTCTGTCATGAAAGCGATGATTCTGGCAGCAGGCAGAGGTAAGCGGATGCGTCCTCTAACAGACAAGATCCCAAAGCCACTACTAAAGGTGAGAGGGAGACCACTTATTGAGTACCACATTGAGGGGCTGGTGGCAGTGGGGGTTAGAGATATTGTGATTAACCACGGTTGGTTGGGAGGCCAGATTCCACAACATCTGGGGGATGGATCGAGATTTGGGGCAGATATCCAATACTCATCCGAACCGCCAGAGGCGCTGGAGACGGGTGGTGGACTTGTTCAGGCACTGCCACTGTTGGGTGGAGAGCCATTTATTGTGGTTAATGGAGATATCTTTACCGACTACGATTTTGGGCAATTAACAGGGCACGAGATGGGTGGTCAGGTATCAGGAGTGCTGGCCCATCTGGTGCTGGTAGATAACCCACCCCACCATGGCAGGGGGGATTTTGTGTTGGAGGATGATAGGGTTACAGGGTATGGTGCCGTGGATGTTGAGCCTCAGCTGACCTATAGTGGAATTGCCATATTTCATCCCCAGCTTTTTGACGGGATCAAGTGTGGGCGTTTTCCTCTGGCACCCATTCTGTTCGATGCGGTAGAGCGCGGAGTAGTATCTGGTGAGCACCATAAGGGCAGATGGTCGGATGTTGGGACACCAGAGAGGCTACATTTGGTGGAATCGGAGTTATAGTCTCTACTATGGGTCAGGAGATAACTACAGACCATTTTCATAAACGGGATTTTCACCGTTTCGAGCAGGCACTGGCAGCAGAGACTGAGTTGCTTGAAGAGTGGTTTTCTGCCTCCCGCTTTCACGGTACAGATCCTGTCGTTGGGTTCGAGCTTGAGGCCTGGCTGGTTGATGGATCTCTCCAGCCATCCCCATCCAACACCACTTTCTTGCACAACCTGGATGACCCATTGGTGGTTCCGGAGCTGGCCAGCTTTAATGTAGAGATAAACGGCACTCCTCAACCACTTAATGGAACCCCTTTTACCAGCCTGGCAGAGGAGCTTAACCAGACCTGGAGCAAGGGAGAGAGCGCCGCAGCAGATATGGGGTTGGGGCTTGCAATGGTAGGAATTTTACCAACTCTGCAGCCCAATCATCTTAATCTTGGAAATATGAGTGAGTTACAGCGTTATCGGGCCTTGAATGAGCAGGTGATGCGTATGCGTGGCGGCAGGCCACTTGAGTTTCAGATCGATGGCAGGGAGCATCTCGCACTTACTCACCATGATGTGATGATGGAGGCAGGGGCAACCTCACTACAGATACATCTGCAGGTCCCTTTTCACCAGTCGGTTGATGCATTCAACGCAGCAATACAGCTTTCAGCGCCAATGGTTGGGCTCTGTGCAAATTCTCCTTATCTGTTTGGCCATGATCTCTGGAGTGATAGCCGTATTCCGCTATTTGAACAGGCTGTTAATGTGGATCCAATTGCTCACAGTATGGGGGAGGGGAGAGTTGGGTTTGGGACAGGATATGCGGTTGAGAGCCTGTTTGAGTTATTCAGGGAGAATCTGGACCATTACCCTGTGATGTTGCCAATGATTCAGCCTGGTGGCGTAGAGAGCCTCTCTAATCTGATGTTGCACAATGGAACTATCTGGCGCTGGAATCGACCCCTTGTAGGGTTTGATCTGGATGGTAACCCCCACCTGAGAATTGAACACAGGGTGGCATCAGCAGGGCCAACAGTTGATGATGTGGTTGCAAATTCCCTCTTTTTTGTTGGGATGGTTATGGGGCTGCTGAATGGTGGCAGGCAGATAGCCGAATTAATGCCATTTGACCAGGCCAGGGATAACTTTTACCGTGCTGCAAAAGGCGGGATGGATAGCGTTATCAAGTGGCAGAGTGGCAAGAGTATAGAGTTACGCACTCTGCTGAGCAGTGAATTGGCCCCTCTGGCGGAGGCCGGTTTTAAGAGTATGGAGTTAAGTGAGGATGAGTGGAGACCATGGCTGGAGATAATAGAGGGCAGGGTGGTTAGTGGACAGAATGGAGCTGTCTGGCAACGGAGGTGGATTGAACGAAATGGGCATGATATGGATGGGCTGTTACAGGCATATATGCAGGGCCAGAGATCGGGCAATCCAGTTCATGAGTGGATGGTAGAGTAGATATGAGACAACTGATTACGCTGAATGAAATACCTGATGGTCTATTGGATCTCGAGGCAGATGAGCTCACCACCATGTTGTCTGGCACTACCCTCGTCCATCTGCCGGGGCGTAGAAGAGAGCCCCTGTTTATTACAGTTTTGCTTCATGGCAATGAGATTACCGGATGGCAGGCACTACGAGGTATGTTGAGGAAATTTCAACACAAGGAGCTGCCTCGTTCCCTCTCTTTTCTGGTTGGCAATGTCTCTGCGGCAGCAGAGGGGGCAAGACATCTTCCCGGTCAGCCTGACTACAACAGGATATGGGATGGGCGTGGGGGTTCAGAACAACAGATGATGTCTGAGGTTGTGGAACAGATGCGGCAGCGCAATGTGTTTGCCAGTATTGATGTCCATAACAATACTGGCCGTAATCCACATTACGGCTGCGTTAACCTGTTGGAACAGTCCCATCTCCATCTTGCCACCCTGTTTAGTCGTACGGTGGTCTACTTCACCAGGCCGGCCGAGGTGCAATCAATTGCAATGTCAAAAATCTGTCCTGCTGTTACTGTGGAGTGTGGACAGCCCGGCGAACCTCATGGTGTTGAGCATGCGCAGCAGTTTCTTGAGAGTTGTCTTCATCTATCCGAAATTCCGTCTCATCCAGTTGCTCACGGTGATGTTGATCTCTTTCATACGGTGGCAACGGTAAAGATCCCAGGTGCTGTGCGGTTTGGGTTTGGTGATTCTGATCAGGGGATGGATTCACTGGATCTATGTTTTGCAGATGATCTTGATCAGCTGAATTTTCAGGAGATCCCCGCAGGCACCAGTTTTGGTGTGGTCTGTTCAGATCGAGTCGACCATATAGAGGTCTGGAGCGAGGCTGGAGAGGATGTGGGAGACAGGTTTTTTGAGGTAGAGGATGGAGAGCTAAGAACCAAAAGGGCTGTGATGCCATCGATGCTGACCAGAGATGAGGAGGTGATCAGGCAGGATTGCCTCTGCTATCTGATGGAGCGCATGGATTACTATGATTAAATCCAGATCTCGTCATTACCGCCAAGGGAGGTCATCTACTGATCATGCACGCCTCCTGCGGATGCGCAATCCAATAACAGTTTGTACAGGAACCAGATGTTTGGTATCGTCGTCAATTATGCGGCTATATATTTCATCAAGAGTGGGGCTTGGGTAGGTGAACAGGATATCTCTGTTTTCGGTTGCCATTGCCATTGGACTGCTCTCGTCAGTGGCTCACAGTGAGTCATCGTATAGATGGAGTGGTGTAGATGGGGGCATGTCTGATAATGAATATAGCCAGTCAGTTGCAGGTAATCAGCGTTTTTTAGGAAAACTTGCAGAACAGTCTGTGGTGTACGGACTCAGTAATGTTGGTATTCCTGAGGATATTACAACGTTCTCCATGTCTGCAGTTGGAGCAGCTGTTAATGGTGGAGAGATTCCCCTTAACGCAGATAAATCTATCTATCTTGAGATCAATGAGCCAGTTGCAGATAGTCCCGATGCATCCCTGAAATTTAGATACTCATGGTGATGTCGTCAGGCTGTTAGCTGATCTTTTTACCGGCAGCCTGCAGATCAGCATGGTATGAGGAGCGTACCATTGGCCCACTTGCCACATTATCGAACCCCATCTCCTCTCCCAGAAGCCGAAGAGAGTCAAACTCATCCGGAGTCAGATATCTGCTGACTGGAAGGTGGTGGCGACTGGGTTGCAGATATTGCCCCAGGGTTAATCTGTTTACATTATGAGATCTTAGATCCTCCATAACCGATTTAACCTCATCAATAGTCTCTCCAAGGCCAACCATGATCCCGGATTTGGTTGGAACTGACGGATTACGCTCCCCAAAATCATGCAGAAGCCTAAGTGACCCATCATAGTTGGCACCAGGTCTGCTCTGCTTGTAGAGACGAGGCACAGTCTCCAGATTATGGTTGAAGATATCTGGGGGGGTCTGACTGAGAATCTCAATTGCGCTATTCTCACGTCCCCTGAAGTCAGGAGTCAGAATCTCTATCTTGATCTCTGGAATACATTTGCGTATCTCATTAATGCAGCTTCCATAGTGAGCTGCTCCACCATCCCGGAGGTCGTCTCGATCCACCGAGGTGATAACAACATAATGCAGACTCATTGAGGATATGGTCTCTGCCAACTGTCTGGGTTCATCAGGATTGGTTGGTTCAGGTTTGCCATGGGCAACATCACAAAAAGGGCAACGCCGGGTACAGATGTCACCAAGAATCATGAAGGTGGCTGTACCATGAGAGAAACACTCTCCCAGATTGGGGCAGGCTGCCTCTTCACAGACAGTGCTGAGATCGCTCTCTCTAAGCAGTTTTCTGATTTTTGCCACCCCTTCTCCTTGCGGAGCCTTGGCCCTTATCCATGAGGGTTTGCGTAGAGGAGTAGTTGTTGGTTCCACCTTTACAGGTATACGGGAGACCTTGTCTGCTCCCCTCTGGTGAATGTTTGAGTTACGTGATTTCACCATTCCAGTTATATCCAAGTTGGTTAACAAGCTGTTGAACCAGCAATCTCTCTATCTCACCACTCTCTGGAAGCGTAATCAGATCAGATAGCTGTGTTACCTGTAGGCCTCGATATCCGCATGGATTGATGCGAGAGAATGGCTCAAGATCCATATCAAGATTAAAACTTAGGCCATGAAAACTTCTGCCCTTGCGAATTCTCAGTCCAATGGCCGCAATTTTTGCCCCATCCACATAAACACCAGGAGCGTCGCTACGTGCCACAGAGTCAATGCCAAAAGTTTTTAGAGTGTTGATTAGTGAGTTCTCCAGTGCAGTAACCAGTGCGCGCACCCCGATATTTTTTCGCTGTATATCAATCATGGTATACAACACCAGCTGCCCCGGACCGTGATATGTGACCTGACCACCACGATCAATCTGTACAACAGGAATGTTTCCAGGATTTAGCAGATGTTCATGTTTTGAAGCTTTTCCAAGGGTAAAAACAGGCGGGTGTTCAACCAGCCACAACTCATCCGGCGTAATGTCGTTACGCTCTTCGGTGAACTTCTGCATCATCCTCCAGGTGGGCTCATATGGAGATATGCCGTGTTGGCGAACAGTGATCTCTTGCATGATTTAGGTAATAAATCGGTTAAGGAACATGTGAAAAAATCTTAATGGGATGTGGTTATAGTGCCATCATTACACGTTCGTCAGCAGTGAGATCATAGTAGATATCATCAAGCTGCCTTTTGCTGGTAGCAGTAATGGTTACCGTAACTGATATAAAGTTTCCATTTTTACTGGGCCGGGTTTTTACTGCACCTTCGCTCAGGTCTGTTACATGTCTGCGTACCAGAGTGGTGACATGGGTATCAAAGTCGTTCTCATCCTTGCCCATCGCCTTGATAGAGAAAGAGCATGGAAACTCCAATAATGTCTCTTCATTGCCTTCCTGGATATTGTCTGAATCGTTCATGGTGCTCTATTCTGGAACTCTCTTTTGAACTGTTGTAGTAGATGGTTGAGACGCAGAGTAATTGCCCCAGGTTTTCCGTTACCTACAGGGGAGCCATTCAGCATAGTCACTGGAACAATCTCCCTGGTTGAGCTGGTTACCCATATCTCATCTGCATCCGTGAGTTGGGATTCATCAATATCGCCCTCTATGGCCTCAATTTTATCCTGCTGTGCCAGCTCCAGAACAAGGTCTCTAGTCACACCGGGTAGAAGGTATTGACCCCTGGATGGTGTGATAACAGCACCACTTTTTGCTATAAACAGATTACTGGCCGCACCCTCGGTAACCTTGCCGTCACGAATCAGGATAGACTCTTTTGCCCCCTGATCGAGGGCATGTTGTCGATGCAGCACATTTGCCAACAGGTTGATGGACTTGATGTTGCATCGGCTCCAGCGGGTATCAATCTCGGTAATTGCCGAGATACCCGATTCAATAATCTCTGCTGGGGAACCAACCAGTGGGTTGCTCATCATGAACAGAGTAGGTGGGGTGTTATCTGGGAATATATGGTCTCTCGGTGCAGTACCACGAGTTACCTGCAGGTAGAGTGACTGGTCTTCACCCTCGTTTTTATCGATCAGTTCGGTCAGTAGTTGCTGCCATCTGCTGCTGGAGAGTGGGTTCAGGATTCTGGTCTCAGCCAGGCTGTTCTCCAGTCGTTGCAGGTGCTCCTGAAGTCTAAATGGTTTTTTTCCATATACTGGAATTACCTCATATACACCATCACCAAAGAGAAAGCCGCGGTCCAGAACCGGAATGGCGGCCTCCTCAATTGGCAGGAATGTGCCATTTAGATAGGCAATAGAGTTCAAGGTGACAGAGCCCTACTGGAACCAGAGTTCTACACTATCCATCATATTGTCCCAGAGACCACCCTCTGCGACCGACTCCAGGGCAACCAGTGGAGTCTCTGCAACAGGCTTTCCATCAACCGTGAAGGTAACAACTCCAAGCTGTTCACCCTCTGCTATCGGGGCCTCAAGAGTTTGGTTGGTGATCAGAATATCACTCTTCATATCTCTGAATTGATTGCGGCCTAGGGTGATTGTTAGTGACTCTGTAGTTCCGGCAGATACCGTATCTGCCTCTCCCTTCCACACCTGTGGTGAGGCCAGAACCTCGCCAGGCTCTGTGATGGTATGGGTCTCATAGAAGCGGAATCCGAAATTCAACAGCTTCTGGGTCTCACGAGATCGCGCCTCCGTACTCTCTGTCCCCAGCACTGCAGAAATAAGGCGCATGTCGTCTCGTTTTGCAGAAGAGACCAGGCAGTAACCCGCAGCCTCTGTATATCCAGTCTTGAGGCCATCTACACTCTCATCGCGCCATAGAAGTTTGTTGCGGTTGGACTGCTTGATTGGTTTGCCACTCTTCAGCTCCTTGCCATAGACAAACTCTTTTTCTGCATAGATTGGGTAGTACTCCGGAAAATCTCGAATCAGTGCCTGAGATAGAATTGCCATATCCTCGGCACTTGTATAGTGCCCCTCAGCCGGCATACCAGTAGCATTTTTGAAGTGGCTGTTCTTCATCCCCAGGATCTCGGCATACTGGTTCATCAACTCGGCAAAGGTCTCCTCGGCCCCGCCAATATGTTCAGCCAGGGCTACACTGGCATCATTTCCTGAGGAGATGATCATTCCCCGCAACAGGGCTTCAACAGGAATTTTTTTACCTACCTCGATAAACATCTTGGAGCCACCGGTCTTCCAGGCCTTTTTGCTGATGGTAACCTCGTCACTGAGCTGGATATTTCCCTGTTTTAACTCACTGAAGATGGCATATGAGGTCATGATCTTGGTTAGACTGGCGGGCGCAAGATGTTTCTGACTATCTCCTTCTGTAATTACCCTGCCACTATCAAAATCCATCAGGATATATCCAGTTGCGGCTACAGATGGTGCCTTGGGGATAATCCTGGGGGCTGCCGTTGCGGTTGTGCTTATGGTGGCTACAACTATTGAGAGAAGATATGGGATTGCTGCTTTTAGTTTGTTCATGGTCTATTCAGTTCTAACTATTTTTCATTTTCTAATTCTAACAACATTCATAAGTCATGTCGGTATCTTGGT
>JACNFK010000009.1 GCA_014384675.1 Candidatus Thiopontia autotrophica
CCTCACCTTCTGGGGCTCCACCTTCTGGGGCGCCACCTTCTGGACCGCCCTCTGGGGCAGCATCAATAGGATCAGCTTCTCCCTCTGGAGCACCAGCCTCAGGACCTGCATCAGCAGGACCACCCTCTGGGGCAGCAGCAATAGGACCAGCCTCACCCTCTGGAGCACCAGCTTCAGGACCTGCATCAGCAGGACCACCCTCTGGGGCAGCATCAATAGGACCAGCCTCACCCTCTGGAGCACCAGCTTCAGGACCTGCATCAGCAGGACCACCTTCTGGGGCAGCGTCTATAGGTCCGACTTCACCTTCTGGGGCTCCGGCTTCTGGGCCGCCCTCTGGAGCAGCATCTACAGGGCCAGCTTCGCCTTCCGGTGCGCCAGCTTCAGGACCTGCATCAGCAGGACCACCCTCTGGGGCAGCATCTACAGGACCGGCTTCTCCTTCTGGAGCTCCGGTGTCTGGACCGCCCTCTGGGGCAGCATCTACAGGACCGGCTTCTCCCTCAGGAGCTCCGGTATCAGGACCGCCTTCTGAACCTGTATCCCCTTCCGGAATAATTGGCTGCTCACCGGCCTCAATAATCTCATCAATACTACCTGGCATGAAACCACCATCTGAGCCACTAAAACCACCTGGTGTAGCTCCTCCGTCAGCCGTAGCTGGTGCCGAAATTACCGGTTTTTCATCTGCCATCCTGTATCCCCTTTGGTACCTACCAACTCACCCTTGCCAGTAGCCTCTTATTCACATTTATTAGTTGCTCTTATTCATTGGTAGTTATCGTTCACAATCCTACTAGTGTCAAGATACCTAACCTAACCAAAAGCACCTGCAATACCTCTATCTGTTTACTGTTATCCAGCCAGCCTCTTCCATTTTTTTGTAGGCCGTATCCCAAGAGAGTTCGTCTTTGCTCAATGCAACCTTTGTTGTCTTTTGCACAATTTTATTTTTTGTAAACTGCGGCGCATATTTTCCCATCATGCTGTCGAGTTCAGTCTTTTGTTCCTCTCTGGTTGGCGGAACATATGTCATCTCTCCTTGCGGAGATATCGCCATTTCTCTGGTCTCTGCAGGCACTATCACAACTTCTTTATTTTTTGCAAACTGCGGCGCATATTTTCCCATCATGCTGTCGAGTTCAGTCTTTTGTTCCTCTCTGGTTGGCGGAACATATGTCATCTCTCCTTGCGGAGATATCGCCATTTCTCTGATCTCTGTAGGCACTATCACAACTTCAACAATTTCTGGAGACTGCTTAGCGGCCTGTTCCACTGTGTTCACATCTGGAGATTGGCTAATTCCACGCGCTCCCTCCATTTTTCGAATTACCGCGTTCAAGCTGTCTGCAATAACCTCAGCGTCCTCTTGAACTTCATTAATAGCTTGTTGTCTCTCATCGATCTCACCCGATTTTTCTGGTTGTGATGCGATATGTTTTGCCGCAACCGTAGCGGCTGTTTTAAGCAGCGCAGATGTTTCCGGGATCTGGGCAACGGCTGGGGCCGCTGAGGCAGCTGAATTCTCATCCTGTACCATGGCAACCTCCAGGGTCCCAATCTCCTGGAGTAACTCAAAGGCAGAGATGATCAGATCGGTCTCTGCACTGACTGCTGAATCCAGCGCAGTGATGTAACTATTCTCCTCACTTAGCACATCAATCAGTGAGCGTGTCCCCAATTTGCGCTCTTTGCGCGCCAAAGTCAGGAACTCACCAGAGATGTTTGCAGAATTCCTCAGGAACCCTGCATTGGTCTTGTCGGTTATAAGATCTTGCCAAGCGTTACGTACCTTCTCCTCAACATCACGCATCGACTTATCCAGCTTTTCCATCTTTGCGCTTAGATCAGTATCTGATTTGCGCAATCCGTAGAGGTCCTTGCCTCCGGCATAGAGCGGCATCTTGAGCTCAAAGTGCGCTTTGAACTCATTTTTCTTACCGGCCGTTCCTCCATCATCCTTTTTGAACTTTTTGTCTACATTAGCCTTGATGGTGGGATAGAATTTCGTCTTTGCAGTCTTTATATCCTTACGTGCGATCTCAACATCATAGTTGGACCCACGCAGGGATGTATTTTTTCTGTAGGCCATATCCAGCGCCTCCTCCAGGGTTTTTGGCAAAAACTCGGTAGGCATCTCAGGCTTGCGGAAGCTCTTTACATCTCCTGGCTCTACACCAAAGACCGCGCGATACTCATTTCTGGCCTTCACCAGCGATCCCTCTGCCCTGGCTGTCTTCGCATATGCCCCGGCAAGCTTGGACTTACTCTGTAATACGTCAGTTGAGTAGCCTGAACCACGGGCGACACGAGCCTCCTCCATCCCTGTCTGTTTCTTTATGTTCCCCTCGGATTGCTTTGCATATGCCAGCTTGTCTGTGTCCTTCATCAGATTAAGGTATGCCTTGAGAGCAGTAATGGTAATGGTCTGCCTCTTTGCTTGTAGATCATTAGCCTTCTTCTCATACTGTAGCTGCGCCTTGCTGATTCCTGCAGCAGTAGCACCAAAATCTGTAACCAGCTGCTTAACCTCAATCTTGTGTTCACGACGATTGAACATGGTATCGTCATCAGCTGGTTTCTGTTGGTCTTCATAGCCCTTGGAGAGAGTCACATCTACTGTCGGATACCAACCAGCCTGTTTGATTCTGATCTCATGCTGGGCACCTTCCAGCTCTGCCTCTACTTGACTAATCTCATCATCGGTCTCCATGAGTCCGGGCAAAATCTCGCTCAACAACTCGGCCTGCACCGGAGTGACAGCAAGGGAGAGCCCTATGCAGATTGCAGATAGTTTGAATGATAGAACTGAGTTACTCATTTTCATTGCGCGCTTCTTCCGTAGAATTAATAATCTGAACCTCTTAAACTATACTGAAACCACTTGACTGTAAACAATATCTTGTATAATTTTCACAAAAAAACAGCATAACAAACATGTAGTTATATATAATTGTTAGCTAATATACGAGTGGTTATAATTTGTACAGTAAGACAAGACAAGACAAGGATATTCGAAATTAAATTATGATTAATCAAGCAGTTGGCATCGTTGCCATTATCACAATCGTTCTCACCCTGAATGGATGCACAACTAATCCAGCACTGGTCAAGAGCGAGTCTGAGAGTTATCGCACCGGGTTTGCCCATGGCTGTGACAGCAGGGCTGTAGACAATAATCCCTATTACCTTTATCAGAGGGATGTCAAAAAGTACGGTGCCGGTGCCGATGCCGAATATACCCACGGTTGGGATGATGCCTACAAGCGGTGCGCAGAGAAAGGGACACTAACCTCATTCTTTACGCATGAGGAGGCTTTTCTGCATGATGCAATTGAAGATCTACTACCCTAGCTGATCCACATCCCGCACCGCCCCTCTGGCTGCGCTGGTTGTCATTGCCGCATAGGCACGCAGTGCTGCCGATACCTTGCGGTCCCGATCGATCGGTTTCCAGCTATCAGCCCCCTTCTGCTCCATTACGGAACGGCGCTGCTCTAGTACCTCATCATCAACCACCACCCGTATTGTACGGTTGGGGATACTGATCTCGATTATATCTCCCTCCTCTACCAGACCAATTGCACCACCCTCTGCCGCCTCCGGTGAGGCGTGACCGATTGAGAGACCGGAGGTGCCGCCCGAGAAGCGACCATCGGTAATCAGCGCACACTCTTTCCCCAACCCCTTCGATTTCAGATAGCTGGTTGGGTAGAGCATCTCCTGCATCCCGGGGCCTCCTCGTGGCCCCTCGTAGCGGATGAGTACTACATCACCAGCCTTGATCTGGTCATTCAGAATGGCATCTACTGCACTATCCTGACTTTCGAAGATTCTAGCAGGACCACTAAAATCGAGAATGGACTCATCCACACCCGCGGTCTTCACAATACAGCCATCCTCGGCAATATTGCCGTAGAGAACAGCTAGGCCACCATCCTGACTGAAGGCGTGGGCACCATCACGAATACAGCCGTTGGCACGATCTCGATCTAGCTCGTCATACCTCTTCTCCTGACTGAATGCGGTCTGGGTGGGAACGTTACCAGGGGCGGCACGGTAGAACTCCTCCACTGCCGGATCTCTAGTATGGAGAATATCCCACTGGTTTAGCGCATCCCCAATGGTCTTGCTATGGACTGTCCCCTGCAGCGGATGGACTAGCCCCTGTCGCTCCAGCTCTCCAAGAATAGCCATCACCCCACCGGCACGGTGGACATCCTCCATATGGTAGTCGGGGGTCGATGGTGCCACCTTGCAGAGATGCGGAACCTTGCGTGACATCCGATCCATATCCTCCATAGTAAAATTAACACCCGCCTCCTCCGCTGCTGCCAATAGATGGAGCACTGTATTGGTGGAGCCCCCCATCGCAATATCAAGCGCCATCGCATTCTCAAAAGAGCGGAAGGTGGCGATGGAGCGCGGCAGCACTGATTCATCGTCTCCTTCGTAATAGCGCTTGGCCAGACCAACAATTGTTCTGCCAGCCTCAAGGAACAGCTCTCTACGATCTGCATGAGTCGCCAGCAGTGAACCATTTCCAGGCAGTGAGAGCCCCAACGCCTCAGTGAGGCAGTTCATGGAGTTGGCGGTAAACATCCCTGAACAGGAACCACAGGTAGGGCATGCGGAGCGCTCCATCTCCATTACATCCTTATCGGAGACCTTCTCATCTCCTGCTGCAATCATTGGATCGATCAGGTCGAGGTGAACCTCTTTTCCCTGTATCACTGCTTTGCCAGACTCCATAGGGCCGCCGGAGACAAATATCACCGGAATATTTAGTCGCAGTGATGCATTCAGCATTCCCGGGGTGATCTTGTCACAGTTGGAGATACAGACCAGTGCATCGGCGCAATGAGCATTAACCATATACTCAACCGAGTCAGCAATGATCTCGCGTGACGGCAGGCTGTAGAGCATCCCGCTGTGGCCCATTGCAATACCATCATCCACCGCAATGGTGTTGAACTCCTTGGCTACGCCACCGGCCTTCTCGATCTCTCGGGCCACTAACTGACCCATATCCTTGAGATGGACATGTCCGGGGACAAACTGGGTGAAGGAGTTGGCAATGGCGATAATCGGTTTATCGAAATCCTCATTGGTCATGCCGGTGGCACGCCATAGGGAGCGGGCTCCAGCCATATTTCTGCCGTGAGTTGTGGTTCTGGATCGATATTCGGGCATGGTCAACGTCCTGTCTGTTAAAATGGTTCGAATAGTAGCGACAAAGTATACCTTCAGACCCCGATGAGCACAGCAGAGACAATAATAAAATCTTCCCCTACGAAACTCCCTACAGTGGGACTATCACGCCGCCTCTTTGCAATGTTTTATGACAGCCTGTTACTGCTGGCACTACTGCTGATTGCAACAGCTGTTGGAACTATCTTTACCGATGGTGAGGCCACTGACCCAGGTAACCCACTGATGACTACCTGGCTCTTCTTTGTCTCATTCTTCTACTTTGCCTGGCCCTGGCTCAATACTGGACAGACCCTAGGGATGAAGACCTGGCGTATTCGCCTAGAGCGGATTGACGAAAAACCACTCACCCTGTGGCACATATTGTTACGTTTTTTGAGCGCAATCCCATCCATAGGCCTGGGTGGAGTCGGGCTCTGGTGGATGCTGTTCAACAAGGATAAATTGGCGCTCCACGACATCTTCTCGGAGACCAGGATGGTGGATATAAAACAGCTAAAACAGTGACACAATGGAGAAAATCTCCAGCGTGGTCCGGCCTGCCAGGCCCCAATCCTAATCCAGTACGTGTGAAACCAGCCCATCCGCTAGCTTGGGCTCAAACCAGGTGGATTTGGGTGGCATCACCTCATTGGCATCGGCCACATCCATAAGGGCCTCCATGGTGGTTGGGTAGAGGCTGAAGGCAACTGCCATCTCCCCTGAGTCAACCCGCTTCTCCAGCTCTCCCAATCCACGCATTCCCCCCACAAAATCAATTCGATCATCCCTGCGTGGATCACTGATCCCCAGTAGCGGCTCAATCAGATTATTCTGTAGCAGGCTGACATCAAGTGAGGCTACCGGATCATCAGATGGAACCAGTTCAGGGTGGATATCAAGCCGGTACCACTGACCGTTGAGATACATTCCAAACTGGGTGGGTTTCTCTGGACGCACCTCATCAGCACTCATCTCCAGATCAAAAGAGGCGGCAACCATTGCCAGCAACTCATCCACTGAATGGTTGTTGAGATCACGAATCACCCGATTGTAATCAAGAATTTTCATCTCATCATGGGCAAAGGCAACCGTTAGGAAATACTGCGCACTCTCGTTACTGCTCTCCTTGGCGACACGGGAGGCAGAGGCAGAACGGTGGTGTCCATCCGCAATATAGAGTGCCTCGGTGGCATCAAAGATCCGATTCAACTGCTCAATCTTCTCGTCATCATCCAGCACCCAGAGGGTGTGGCCAATCCCATCATCAGCAACCAGGTCATAGATTGGTGCCTCAGATGCTTTCTCATCAATAATGGCCTTGACCGCATCATCTGCCCTATATGTAAGCAGCACCGGGCCGGTCTCTGCGTTGAGTGCCGTGATCTGGCGCACCCGATCATCCTCTTTTACCGGGCGGGTAAACTCATGCTTGCGCACACGGTTAATATCATAGGCCGCCACCGAGGCCCCGAATACCAATCCGGTCTGCACATGGTCTTCCCACCTCAGACGATAGATGTAGTAGCAAGGCTTCTCTTCACGAATCAGCACCCCATCATCAACCAGTCGCTGCAGATTCTCTGCCCCTTTTGCATATACAGCAGGGTCATAGGGGTCCGTCCCCTCCGGCAGATCAATCTCCGGCTTGGATATATGGAGAAAACTGTTGGGACGTCCCTCTGCACGGACTCGCGCCTCAGCAGTATTGAGCACATCGTAAGGTGGTGCCACCACCTCTTCTGCTCGCTCTGGGGCAGGACGAAGACCTCTGATTGGTGTAACTAACATAATAATAATTCCTTAACTATCTCACTGAAGTTCATGATTCAGTCAGGCACTCTGTGTTCCTGACGTTGGCTGCGCCTGCTTAAGGGGTGTTTTAACAGACCAAGCTCACCCCTGTCTGAGCGTAGCGAGTTTGGGTGAGCGCTGTTAAAACATTCCTTAAGCAGGAACAAAGCAGCCATGGGAAGGAAAACAGAGTACCTGACTGAATCAATGTAATCTTATTTCAACTTCTCTCGCAGTATCTGATTGACCTGACCAGGATTGGCCTGCCCTTTTGAGGCCTTCATCACCTGTCCAACAAAGAATCCAAGCAGCTGTTCTTTGCCCGCCCTGAACTGTTCTGCCTGCGCAGGATTGGCTGCAATCACCTCATCAATCATTGCCTCGATTGCGCCACTGTCGGTAATCTGCTTCAGCCCCCTCTTCTCAATAACTGTATCGGCATCACCCTCGCCACCCCACATTGCCTCAAATACCTGTTTGGCGATCTTGCCGGAGATGGTGTTGTCAGAGATGCGTCTGATCATACCGCCAAGCATATTGGCGGATACTGGAGAATCGGCAAGAGAGATACCGTCCTTGTTGAGGGCAGCTGAGAGCTCCCCCATCCCCCAGTTGGCCGCCAGCTTGTTTTCACCACCGGCTGCCTCTGCCACCGCCTCAAAATAGGCGGCCGTATCCCTGCTACTGGTGAGCATACCGGCATCATAGGCACTCAGCCCAAGATGGGTGATAAAGCGGTGCTTCTTCTCATTGGGAAGCTCAGGCAGCTCCTTGCGGATTGACTCGATATACTCATCATCCAGTACACATGGCAGGAGGTCCGGATCAGGGAAGTAGCGGTAATCATTTGCCTCCTCCTTGGAACGCATGGAGCGGGTCTCCCCCTTGTCCACATCGTAGAGGCGGGTCTCCTGAACTACCTTGCCTCCATCCTCCAGGATATCCATCTGACGATCAAATTCATAGGCGATCGCCTTCTCCATAAAACGGAAGGAGTTGAGATTCTTGATCTCGGCACGGGTGCCATACTCCTCCTGACCCTTAGGACGCAGCGAGATATTGACATCCATGCGGAAAGATCCCTCCTGCATATTACCATCACAGATCTCCAGGTACTGCACCAGGGAGTGAATCTTCTTGGCGTAGGCAATAGCCTCTGCCGCAGAACGGATATCCGGCTCGGAGACAATCTCCAGCAGTGGAGTGCCTGCGCGGTTGAGATCAATTCCGGTCATTCCATGGTAGTCCTCATGGAGTGACTTTCCTGCATCCTCCTCCAGATGGGCACGGGTCACCCCAACCATCTTGGTGGAACCGTCCTCGAGGTCAATCTCGATCTCACCCACTCCAACAATCGGCAGATCCATCTGACTGATCTGGTACCCCTTGGGAAGATCAGGATAGAAGTAGTTTTTGCGGGCAAAGACTGACTTGTGTGCTACCTCGGCGTCAATCGCCAGCCCAAACTTGGTCGCCATATGGACCGCCTCCCGGTTCAGTACCGGCAACACCCCTGGTAGCCCCAGATCAACGGCACAGGCCTGAGTATTGGGTTCTGCGCCAAACGCGGTAGAGGCTGCAGAGAAGATCTTTGTCTTTGTTGCGAGTTGGGCATGAATCTCCAACCCGATCACCATTTCCCATTCCATTATTCAATCCCCTCTGGCATCTCTCTATGCCAGTCCGTCACCTGCTGATACCGATGTGCGAGATTTAGCAATTTCGATTCGCTGAAGTGGTTACCAATCAACTGCAGACCAACCGGCATGTCATTACTAAATCCTGCCGGGATTGACATCCCCGGCAAACCTGCAAGGTTGACTGCAATCGTATAGATATCCGAGAGGTACATGGTGACTGGATCATCCGACTTCTCACCCTGACGGAAGGCTGTGGTTGGGGTTACCGGACCCATAATTACATCAACCTTCTCAAAGGCGTTATGGAAATCCTCACTGATAAGACGGCGCAGTCGCTGAGCCTTCAGGTAGTAAGCATCATAATAGCCGGCAGATAGCACATAGGCACCAATCATGATTCTACGCTGCACCTCAGAGCCAAAGCCCTCTCCGCGAGAGCGCTTATAGAGATCCTCCAGATCCTTTGGATCCTCACAGCGATATCCGTAACGAACCCCATCATAGCGAGAGAGATTGGATGAGCACTCTGCTGGTGCCAGTACATAATAGGTGGGAACTGCCAGGCCTGAGTTTGGCAACTCGATCTCTACGATCTCTGCCCCCATCTTGCGATACTCCTCGATCGCCTCCTCCACAGCCTTGCCAATCCCACCATCCAGCCCCTCACTGAAATACTCCTTGGGAAGCCCAATTCGAACCCCCTCCAGGGAGTCATTAAGAGGCGCCGTGTAATCCGGTACTTCACGATCCATGCTAGTAGAATCTTTAGGATCAAAACCCGCCATTGCGTTGAGCATCAACGCCGCATCCTCGGCACTCCGGGTCATTGGACCACCCTGGTCAAGGCTGGAGGCGAAGGCGATCATTCCCCATCGTGAAACCCGACCATAGGTTGGTTTCAGTCCGGTAATTCCACACAATGCTGCTGGCTGACGAATAGATCCGCCAGTATCGGTACCGGTAGCCGCAGGTACCAGCCGAGCAGCCACTGCCGCTGCCGATCCACCGGAGGAGCCGCCGGGCACGGTATCCCGATTCCATGGGTTACTGACCGGACCGTAGTAACTATTCTCATTGGATGACCCCATTGCAAACTCATCCATATTGGTCTTGCCCAGCATTACAAACCCTGCCTGCTGCATCTGCTCAACCACAGTTGCATCATAGGGGGCAATAAAGTTATCCAGCATTTTTGATCCACAAGAGGTTCGGATCCCCTCCGTGCAGAAGATATCCTTGTGAGCAATCGGCAATCCGGTCAATGGGCCTGCCTGACCTGCTGCAATCAGACGATCAGCCTCAGCAGCCTGACTCAGGGCCTCATCACGGGTTACTGAAATGAAGCTGTTCAGTTCCGGGCCAACTCTCTCAATCCTCTCCAGATAGTATTCGGCGAGCTCTACGCTGGATGCCTCTTTATCCCGTAATAGCCGGGATAGCTCAGATAATGTTTTGTTTTTCATAGGTTATTCAATATTTATTTAGTGCAATTCCATTTACACAAAAACCCCCATCCGGGAGTATGCTACCGAGTCACTCCCTACTCAATCACCTTCGGTACCAGAAAGAGGCCTGCATCCGTTTGAGGAGCATTTTGTTGCAGATGTTCCCGCTGGTTTTGTTCAGTGACAACATCTTCACGCAGACGCTGATTTGCATCATGAGGGTGCGCCAATGGCTCCACACCCTCGGTATCCACTGCATTCATCTCATCAACTAGCGAGAGAATCCCGGAAAGATCCTCTGCATAACCGGGGACTGCATCCTCTTTGATGGCCAACCGGGCCAAATGGGCAATCTTCTCTACATCTGATTTTTCAAGTGACATTGTTCATCTCAACCGACAAGCTAATAAAACGCACTAAATTAACATATAAGCATCCTTGCCCCAACCCCAAGCGACTGCTAAAGTTGGAGATTGCCATAACAATTATTATCTCAAAGGAAAAAAGGATGTTTGGACGTCTGTTTGGATTTTTCTCCAACGATCTATCGATCGATCTGGGGACAGCAAATACACTGGTCTATGTGCGCAACCAGGGGATCGTACTAAATGAACCATCTGTTGTTGCCATTCGCGAGGAGAGTCGTGGCGACAGATCCATTACCGCAGTCGGCACAGAGGCCAAGCGAATGCTGGGCCGCACCCCAGGAAATATTACCGCCATTCGTCCACTCAAGGATGGGGTAATTGCTGACTTCAATATTACCGAGAAGATGTTGCAGTACTTTATTCATAAAGTACATGAAAACCGCTTCTTCAAGCCAAGTCCTCGTGTACTGGTCTGTGTTCCGTGTGGCGCAACCCAGGTTGAGCGTCGTGCCATCAAGGAGTCGGCAGAGGGTGCCGGCGCACGTGAGGTTCATCTGATTGAGGAGCCAATGGCTGCTGCGATTGGAGCCGGCCTTCCAGTAGAGCAGCCAGGCGGCTCAATGGTAGTTGATGTTGGTGGTGGCACCACCGAGGTAGCAATCATCTCGCTGGCTGGAGTTGTCTACTCTGCATCAACCCGTGTTGGTGGCGACCGACTTGATGAGGCTATCGTAAATTACGTCAAAAGAAATTACGGCAGCCTTATTGGGGAGGCAACCGCAGAACGGATCAAAATCGAGATTGGAAGTGCCTTTCCGGGCGATGAGATTCGTGAAATTGAGGTTCGTGGTCGTAATCTTGCCGAGGGTATTCCGCGCGCATTTACAGTCAACAGCAATGAAATCCTGGAGGCACTACAAGAGCCAATCTCGGAGATTATCCGGGCAGTCAGGGATGCTCTGGAGAAGACTCCACCTGAGCTGGCAGGAGATATTTCTGAAAGAGGGATGATTCTGACTGGTGGAGGAGCACTGTTGCGTGATCTCGATCGCCTGCTTACAGAGGAGACCGGTCTACCGGTTGCTGTTGCGGAGGATCCACTTACCTGTGTTGCTCGTGGAGGGGGACGTGCCCTGGAACTGATGGACAAGATGAACAGTGACTCCTTTCTGAGTGACTAAGGAACACTCTATACATTATCGACAAACTATTTTCTGAACTTGTCTGTCAACGCTGCATACAGATCCGCATCACGTGGGGCAATCTTCAAGAGAGGTGATACTCTTGTCTTGAAGATGGTTGTAGTGACTCTGCTATCAATCGCCCTGATTGCAACAGATCACCATTTAGAGAAGTCACACCAGATCAGGCAGTGGATGGAGACTTCACTCTATCCTCTACATCAACTAATTAATTTTCCTGGCAGTCTGTCAATCTGGATTGCCGATGAGACAACATCCAGTGAATCACTTCAGGAGCAGAACGCAAGCCTGAGAAAAAAAAATCTTCTACTGCAGCACAAACTTCAAAAGTATGAGGCAGTTGAGGCTGAAAACAGTCGCTTGCGGGAACTGCTGGACTCCTCATTTATCCTTGGTGAGATTCAGAGAAATGACCGGGTACGTCTTGCAGAGATCATCTCTGTAGACCTCGATGCATTTAATAAGGAGATCATTCTCAACAAGGGAAGTGATGACAAGGTATATATTGGCCAACCCTTGATGGATGCATCTGGGGTGATGGGGCAAATTATACGGGTTACACCGATATCGAGCACTGCCCTGCTGATATCATCATCACGCCACTCCATCCCTGTCCAGAACCGCAGAAACGGGGTCCGCTCTGTAGCAATTGGTTTAGGCCAATCCAACCGGCTCAAACTCCGTTTTCTTCCAACTGGAAGTGACCTCCGTAGCGGTGACACACTCATTACCTCCGGATTAGGTGGCAAATTCCCATATGGGTATCCGGTTGGAACCATCAAATCAGTTAATCATCCCGAGGGGAAACCATTTGCCGAGGTCCTGTTAACCCCGACAGCATCTCTGGAGAGAAGCCGTGAGGTCTTGTTGATATGGCCATCAAGACAACTTGGAAGTATGGAATGATGGCATACACAAGCAGGCGCAAGACCCAGGCCAATGTAGCATGGAGCATGGCTGCCATTCTTGTTGCAGGGGCAATTATTTTGACCGTGGTTCCTCTCCCAGAATATCTGCGTCCATTCCGTCCTCACTGGATCATCCTGGCCCTGTTTTATCTGGGAGTGTTCAGCCCAATGCAAAGTGGGATAGTAAGAAGCTGGTTGCTTGGAGTTGTAGTTGATGTATTAACCGGCACTCTTATGGGGATGCATGCACTTACATTCTCTCTGACAACCTTCATCACCCTTCGGTTTCACCTGCAACTTCGTGTATTTGTCGTTGCCCAACAGATGATTACCATAACTATTCTGATACTGCTCAATTTAATAGTTGAGATCATGATTCGTGCTGCAACAGGAAATCTGGTTGATACAATATATTTCTGGGGACCTCTCATCTCTACTCCTCTCTTCTGGCCTCCTGTATATATTCTGGCAAGCCGCCTGACCAGGCTACTTAACGAGCGATGATCCCTACACTAAAGGACCACCACTTCGAGGCAAGAATGTTTCGTACCAGGGTGATAGTTTCCATTGGATTTGTGATATTCATGGTTTTGGTATTGATTTTCAGGGTATTCAACCTCCAAATCATTCAGCATGACCACTTCACCACCCTATCAGATGATAACCGTGTCCACACACAACCCATCTCTCCTCCCAGAGGCAATATTTATGATAGAAACGGAGTGTTGCTGGCTAGCAACCGCACCACTTTTCGTCTGGAGATAACTCCCGGCAAAGTCACCAATATGGCGGATACTCTCAAGAGAATATCTCCACTAATCTCCTATAACGAAGAGGATCTGGAGCGCTTCCACCGTGAGCGCAGACGGGCCCATAAATCAGACTCTGTTCCACTACGGTTCTCTCTCAATGAGGATGAAGTGGCACGGTTTGAGGTTAATCGCCACAAGTTTCCTGGAGTTGCCATTCGTGACCACCAGACACGCCACTACCCTCTTCATAATCTAACTGCCCATCTTATCGGTTATATAGGAAGAATTAACGAGGCCGAGCTTCAACAGATTGATCCGCGCCAATATCGTGGAACAGAATATATTGGAAAAACCGGAATTGAACACTACTACGAAGATATTCTCCGTGGCACTCCAGGCATGCGCCAGGTTGAAAGCAATGTGCTGGGACGTTCTCTCCGGATACTTGAGGAGACAAACCCGACCCCTGGCGACAACCTGTTTCTTACTATAGACAGCAAACTTCAATCAATTGCCGATGAGGCAATGGGGGAATATCGTGGTGCAGTAGTCGCCATCCACCCCAAGACAGGAGAGGTTCTTGCAATGTTAAGCAAGCCATCCTTCAACGCCAACCTCTTTGTGAATGGCATTAGTCGTAACGCTTATCAGGAGCTACGTGACTCAAAGGATCGCCCTCTGTTCAACCGCTTTCTGCGGGGGCAGTACCCTCCAGGATCTACTGTCAAGCCACTAATGGCGCTGGCAGGACTGGAGACGAAACAGATACACGCTGATGAGTCTACTTTTTGTAGAGGTTGGTATCAGATAAAAGGGTACCGACACAAATATCGTGACTGGAAAAAACGGGGGCACGGTGATACAGATCTTGACAAGGCCATTGTGGAATCATGTGATGTCTATTTCTACAACCTTGCCTATCGCATGGGTATTGATGCAATCAATCAGTATGTTGGGCAGTTTGGATTTGGCAAACGTACAGGCGTAGATATCACTGGAGAGCAACCTGGTGTTCTACCATCTCGTCAATGGAAAGAGGTAAACCTGGAGCAACCATGGTATCCGGGTGAGACCTTGAGTGTCGGTATTGGACAGGGTTTTTTTACTGCCACCCCGCTACAGCTCTCATCCGCAACAGCAACTCTTGCCAACCAGGGACAACGGATGCAGCCCCGTCTGCTCTACGCAATTCAGGGGGCAGGCGCAAAAACTCCTCAACTACAGCCATATCAATCCCTTAATCAGATACCGATAAAGAGACAAGCCAACTGGGATCAGATCCATGAATCCATGCGTCGTGTAGTCCATAGCCGCCGCGGTACTGCAAAAAAAGTTGGTAGAAAATCAAAATATACAATCGCAGGAAAAACTGGCACAGCCCAGGTATACACCATAAAACAGGGAGACACATATGATGAGGCCAGTCTGCCAGAGCATCTGCGTGATCATGCCCTGTTTGTTGCCTTTGCCCCGCAAGAGGATCCGGAGATTGCCATTGCAGTAATTATTGAGAATGGCGGTCATGGTGGATCTGTCGCCGCCCCCATTGCCAAACAGGTGATGGACCAATATCTTCTGGAGTCTGCCGGATGAGTAGCCATTCTGCACTGGAGTCTCGTGGAGTTGACCATACCCAGAGAAAAACACCATTGGCATTTCGCCTTCATATTGATCTACCACTTTTAACGGCACTGCTTGTGCTCAGCATATTTGGGACAGTTATCCTATACAGTGCCAGCGGGGGTGACCTGGAGATGCTGACCCGTCAGATCACCCGTGTTGCTGTTGCCTTTACCGTTCTCTTTATAGTTGCTCAGACACCGCCACACTGGCTCAAGATAATCACCTTCTGGCTCTTTGTGATTGGCCTGATTATGCTGATTGCTGTTCCTCTGGTAGGCGAAAGCCATAAAGGTGCCCAGCGCTGGCTCAACCTGGGGATATTTCTTGTCCAACCCTCCGAGATGATGAAGTTGATCATACCGATGATGGTTGCTGCCTACTTGTCTGAACAGCACCTTCCTCCAGAACCAAAACGGTTACTGATTGCAACTGCAATTATCATCTTTCCAGTTCTTCTGATTGCAAAACAGCCTGATCTTGGCACTTCTCTGCTTATCGCCAGCGCAGGCTTTTTTGTCCTCTTTATGGCGGGAATATCGTGGAAAATTATTGCCGGGTTGAGTGCATCTGTAGCTGCTCTACTGCCACTATTCTGGATCTACCTGATGAAGGGATATCAAAAGCAGAGGGTCCTTACCTTTCTTGACCCAGAGAGTGATCCCCGTGGCTCTGGATACCATATTATCCAGTCCAAGATTGCCATAGGATCGGGCGGAGGATTTGGCAAGGGATGGTTCAATGGCACTCAGTCTCAACTGGAGTTTCTGCCCGAACGCCACACCGATTTTATATTCGCAGTCTTGGCGGAAGAGTTTGGATTCATGGGTGTGCTGTTCATCTTCTCCATCTATCTCTTTATTATTTTCCGCGGACTGACAATAGCCATGGAAGCACAGGAGACTTATACCCGTCTGTTGGCAGGCGGAATTACCATGATCTTTTTTACCTATTTCTTTGTGAATGTTGGTATGGTCACCGGTCTTCTGCCTGTTGTTGGATTACCACTACCAATGGTCAGTTATGGTGGCACCTCAATGGTTACACTGATGGCAGCCTTCGGTATTCTAATGTCTATTCATACTCATAGACGACTATTGAACAAATGAAAAAAATCACTCTCACAACCATAGCCCTGCTGCTCTATTCACAACTGGCCCTCTCACTGACCTCGCCGGAAGGGCTTGACCATGAACTTCTGCAACGTGATAACGTGCAGAGCTTTATCAACCGAATGGTCAACAACCATGGATTCAGCAGAGATGATCTTACAGAGACGCTGGGGCAGCTAACTCTGCGCG
Source organism: Candidatus Thiopontia autotrophica (assembly GCA_014384675.1). Taxonomy (NCBI): domain Bacteria; kingdom Pseudomonadati; phylum Pseudomonadota; class Gammaproteobacteria; genus Candidatus Thiopontia; species Candidatus Thiopontia autotrophica. The sequence continues at coordinate 16,221 of JACNFK010000009.1, forward strand.
AAAAAAAAACCGGATCTGGAACATCATCTACCAAACGCAAGAAGAAGATGAACAACCCGGCAGAATCCAGGCCATGGGCAGAATACAGGGGCAAACATGTCAAGCCTGGAATCATCAGGAACGGAGTCAAGTTCTGGAACAACAACCGGGGAACTCTGGAGCGTGCAGAAAAAGAGTATGGTGTTCCTCCCCATATTATTGTTGGTATCCTCGGAGTAGAGACCCGCTATGGTGGCTACATGGGGAAGAACCCGGTCATCAATGCACTGGCAACCTTCGCCTTCAACTATCCCAGGCGTGAACGTTTCTTTACCTCTGAGCTGGAGGAGTTTCTACTGATGGCCCGGGAAGAGAAGAGAGATCCATATAGCTATCTTGGTTCATATGCTGGCGCCATGGGAATGTCGCAATTCATGCCCAGCAACTACCGAAAACTGGCTGTTGATTTCAACCAGGATGGTGCCAGAGATATCTGGCACACCCCGGACGATGCTATTGGCAGTATTGCAAACTACCTGAATCACCACGGATGGAAAAGTGGCGAACCAATTGCCACCCCGGCAACTTATACGCAGCCCGCAAAAACAGCAACCAAACATCTGGTCAGATCTGGTGACTCTCTATGGAAAATTGCCAACAATCTACGAACTACCGGCGGAGCATCCACTGATTCAATAATGAAACAGATCACCGACCTGAACCCTGATGCTTTTGTTGAACAGAATCCGGACAGATTGATTAAAGGGGTCACACTAACCCTTCCTGCACCTGCTGATCGCCCCTACAAGAACCTTATCCTGAAAAAATTGCGTCCAAAATATAGTGTTGGCGATATTCTCAATGCCGGTTTTCAGATTGAAGAGGAGTACCCTGCTGATGCCAAGGCGCTACTGCTGGAGCTTAAAGGTGCCAAAGGGAGAGAGTTTTGGGTTGCCCGACACAACTTCTATGTCATCTCACGATACAACCCCAGAACCATGTACACCATGGCTGTCTTCCAGTTGAGTGACGAGATACGCAAGGCCTACAACAGGGCGCAGAATCAACCATGAACAATCCCATATTTTTCACTCTCACACTTGCGGCATCCATCTTGCTGCTAAACGGATGCAGTACAACACCAACAGACAACAAATTACCGCTGGTAACCGATGCAATCCCAAAAGATGAACCACTGTGTAAATATGGAAATATGGCCTCATACAAGGTCAAAGGGATTGAGTACAGACCAATGCGCTCGGCCACAGGCTTTACCGAACGCGGGATCGCCTCATGGTATGGGCCCAACTTTAACGGCAAACCAACATCCTGTATGGAGACATACGATATGTACAAGATGACAGCCGCTCACAAGACACTCCCACTACCGAGCTATGTGGAGGTGACAAATCTTGATAATGACAAAAAGATTGTGGTCAGGGTTAATGACAGAGGCCCATTTCATGAGGGGAGGATAATAGATCTCTCCTATGCGGCCGCTCTAAAACTGGATGTTGTAAAAAAAGGTACTGCTCCCGTCTCTATTCGGGTGCTGACACCTGGCGCAAAAACAGCTGCGCCACCAGGAGACAACCGATATCTGCAGCTAGGGGTTTTTGCAGAGAAGAAGAATGCCGATGCTCTTAGAGCAAAACTTGCAGAGCGGATAACAGTTCCTGTAGAAATCAAGGGTATTGTGAGCAATGGCAGATCTCTTTATCAGGTAATGATCAACCCCCAGTCTGGCAGATACTCAATAACAACCATTCGTAATCAACTGGAAAAAATTGGTATTAACGGGATTGTCAAAAAACAACAATGAATCACAAACAGGAAAATGCAATTTCTGAAAACAGGCCTCGGTCAGCAATTTCGATGGATCTTGGCATCTCTTTTTCAAGCGGTATAACC
>JACNFK010000010.1 GCA_014384675.1 Candidatus Thiopontia autotrophica
CGCACATCACGTTGCACCAGAGTATCGATATAGTCACGATACCAGGCCGCGCGGCGACCTTCTGTGGCGCGCGCCAACGCAGCAGGATAACCGCCAGCGACCACAAGTCCAGCCAGTTCCCTAGCCATACGACCACCGGATTTCCCTACCTTAAACCCATTACCAAACAGGTTCGCCAGAAACCGGGGCTCAGATCCAGCCAGTTCGGTACGGGACAACGGATGTAGCCGTAAAATCTCCATACGGCCCGCCAGTGAATCACCCAGTTTAGGCACCAGCAGCACATTGGCCGAACCCGTCAGGATAAACCTGCCTGGCTGACGTTTAGCATCGACACTAGCCTTCAATGAGGTAAACAACTCCGGTACGCGCTGCACTTCATCCAGCACCACCTTTTCAGGCAAATCCGCAACATAGCCCACGGGATCCACCTGCGCGGAAGCCCGTTGAACATCGTCATCAAAGCTCAGGTAGGTAAAACCATCCGCATCACCCACCTGCTGAGCTAATGTAGTCTTGCCGCACTGCCGCGGCCCGTGGATCAAGACCACTGGCGTATCTGCCAGTGCATCATTGACTCGTGACAGCAGAAAGCGTGGATGCAAAACAGGCTTGTTCATGTTAACCAAGTGTAACTGCGGGCACGGCTAAATGAAAGGTTTAATGCGTCTATTTGAAAGGCATTGTGCCGTCCGTTTGTATTGAATTTGCAGCAAGCGGAACCTCAACCATCTCGACACCAGACTCCTGAAAAATTGTTCTGGTCAGAGCAACGCTATCTTCCCAACGTGACATATCATCTGGAATAGTGGTCACTACTCTCGTTATCCCTGTCTGAATAATCTTTGCAGCACACCGTGAACATGGCGGCAGCGGATAGACGTAGATCGTATTGCCAGTCAGATCAGAGTTTGCGAAGAGAAGTGCGTTCTCTTCTGCATGAAGCACAAGAGAATACTTTGTCTCCCGGTCATGCAGACGATGGTCATCCGACAACCCTTGCGGAAAACCATTAAAACCTAACGAGACAACCCGTTTGTCATTGGCAATTACTGCACCAACCTGAGTGCTTGGATCCTTCGACCACTTCGCCACATGGGCAGCCAGCCCCAGAAAACGCCGATCCCACTTCCCCAACTCAATACTCATCAGATATCACTCCACTTCCCTGTTATTGTGCGGAGAGAAGTATATCCTGACCATAAAAAAACCGCCATGAACGCAAAGGGCTCATAGCGGCTATATACAGCTTGTTTCTATCCGTTACTGAATGACGATATTCGGGAATTTCGTAGTGAAATCCCTCTTCTGTTGTGCAAGTTTAGCTGTGGAACGACGTGCAATCTCACGATATATGCCGGCAATATGCCCCTCAGGATCTGCAACAACCGTTGGTTTTCCGTCATCAGTATCGCTACGAATTGCCTTGTCCAGCGGTAGTTCGCCGAGGAAATCCACATGCCCCTCTTCTGCCATACGACGTCCACCGCCCTCTGCAAAAATATGCTCTTCATGACCACAGTTTGAACAGATATGGATACTCATATTCTCCACCACACCAAGAACCGGGACCTCAACCTTCTCGAACATCTTCAGACCCTTGACCGCATCCAACAGAGCTATATCTTGTGGGGTAGTTACAATAATTGCACCACTAACAGGAATCTTCTGCGCTAACGTCAACTGGGTATCACCAGTACCTGGTGGCAGATCAATAACCAGATAATCAAGATCATCCCACTGTGTATCCTTAAGTAACTGCTCAAGTGCCTGCGTGACCATCGGACCACGCCAGATCATTGGGGTATCCTCCTCAACCAGATACCCAATTGACATGGATTGCAGATCGTATGATTTAATTGGCATAAGAACCTTGCCATCTGGTGACTCCGGCTTGGCGCCATGAGCACCCAGCATGCGTGGCTGACTTGGACCATATATATCTGCATCCAGCATCCCCACATTAGCCCCCTCTGCAGAGAGCGCAAGAGCAAGATTTACTGCAGTTGTAGATTTACCAACACCACCTTTGCCTGATGCAACTGCGATAATGTTTTTAACGCCGTCAACAGCTTGAACACCTTTCTGAACCGCATGAGAGACGATGCTCCAGCCTACATTAACTGCTGCTTCAGATACTCCATCCACTGCATTCACTTTTTCAGCAACGGCCTCGCTCAGGGTATCTGCATATCCTTTGGCAGGAAACCCCAACTCAATATCTACAGTCACTTTTCCGCCATCAATTACCACATCCTTTACTGCCTTTGCAGAGATAAGGTCTGTATCAAGATAAGGATCAATATAGGCACTGATTGCGGACTCTACTGCCTCGCGGGTCACTTCGGACATGGGAAAACTCCAGATTAATTTTGATTTAACAGAATTTGCTGATGTTACCATATTCACCCTATTCAATAGAACAAATAGTTGATAATTTTTGTTGGTTATTATGGTCTGTTGTAGCATAGTTTGGTTCATGCTCTTGTTGACGACAAAAGCATGTGTAGTTTGCTCTCTAATTGGTTAAAATCACTGAATTACATTACAAATAAAATTATAAGAAGAGTGCCCTACTCGTCTGGGTTCAATAACAAATGTCCAATTCATCCCCTCGTAACATCCTGATAACCAGCGCCCTCCCCTATGCCAATGGAAGTATCCATATTGGACATATGGTCGAGTATATTCAGACCGATATCTGGACACGTTTTCAGAAAATGCAGGGGAACAATTGTTACTACGTCTGTGCTGATGATGCCCACGGCACCCCAATAATGTTGCGCGCCCAGAATGAGGGAGTTACGCCGGAGGAGCTGATCGCCAATGTTGCCAAAGAGCACAAGGCAGATTTTGATGACTTCCTGATCGATTTTGATAACTTCCACTCTACCCACTCTGATGAGAATCGCGAGCTTTCCACCGAGATATATCAGAAATTACGGGACAATGGTTACATAACAACACGCACCATTGAACAGGCGTACGATCCGGAACGGGAGATGTTTCTGCCGGACCGCTTTATCAAGGGTACATGTCCAAAATGTGGTGCTGACGACCAGTATGGTGACAACTGTGAGGTATGTGGTGCCACCTACTCAACCTCTGAATTAAAAAATGCAGTCTCGGCAGTATCCGGAGCAACCCCGGTCAACAGAGAGTCAGAACACTACTTTTTCAAGCTTACAGAGTTTGAGGAGATGCTGAAGAGGTGGACTCATGGAGGACACCTCCAGGAAGAGGTCTCCCGCAAACTTGATGAGTGGTTTGAAGCGGGACTCCAGGAGTGGGATATCTCAAGAGATGCCCCCTACTTTGGTTTCCGCATCCCTGATACTGAAGACAAATATTTCTACGTATGGCTAGATGCTCCCATCGGCTACATGGCCAGCTTCAAAAACCTGTGCGAACGTGAAGATATAGACTTTGATGCATTCTGGTCTGATGACAGCAACGCCGAGCTCTATCACTTTATTGGCAAGGACATAATCTATTTCCATGCCCTGTTCTGGCCCGCCATGCTACATGGTGCAGGGTTTCGCACCCCAACAGCAATCAATGCACATGGCTTTCTTACCGTAAATGGACAGAAGATGTCCAAATCCAGGGGAACCTTTATCAAGGCAAGGACATGGCTCGACCACCTGAACCCTGAGGCACTCCGTTACTATTTTGCTGCCAAACTTGGGCGTGGCATTGAGGATCTGGATCTCAATCTGGATGACTTTCGTGCCAGGGTCAATTCGGATCTGGTTGGCAAGGTGGTAAATATTGCCAGCCGCTGTGCCGGCTTCATAACCAAAAAATTTGATGGCAAACTCTCTGACAGCTGTAGCGAGATGGATCTGTACCAGGAGTTTGTCACCCAGGGCGACTCTATCGCCAAACATTATGAAGATCGTGATTTCGGACGCGCCATTCGCGAAATCATGGCCCTGGCAGACCAGGCAAACCGTTATATTGACGAGAAGAAACCATGGGTACTGGCAAAACAGGAAGGCAAGCAGCAGGAGGTACAGGATGCCTGCAGTGTAGGTCTTAACCTGTTCCGCGCCTTGATGACATATCTCAAGCCTGTGCTCCCTGTGATGGCAGAAAATGTCGAGAGCTTTCTAAATGCTGGTCAACTAAGTTGGGATGCACTACAGCAGCCTCTTGAGGGCACCGCTATTAATAAATTCAGACCGCTGATGCAGCGCGTAGAGGAGAAGGATACATTGGCCATGGTTGAGGAGTCGAAAGAGTCATTGCAGACAGGCGCAAAACAACCTGAAACAAAACAGAAACCTTCTGCTGATACAGTTGAGCCCATTTCACCAGAGATCCAGTTTGATGATTTTGCCAAAATTGATCTGCGTGTTGCCAGAATCGAAAAAGCGGCTCCAGTTGAGGGGGCAGATCGCCTGCTGCAACTTACTCTTGATCTGGGTAGTGAGAAGAAAAATGTCTTTGCCGGCATCAAATCCGCCTACACCCCAGAATCACTCGAGGGAAAGCTAACAGTCATGGTTGCCAACCTCGCGCCAAGAAAGATGCGCTTTGGCATGTCCGAAGGGATGGTACTGGCCGCTGGACCAGGAGGTGATGATCTCTTTATCCTCCATCCAGATGATGGCGCAACACCAGGTATGAGAATAAAGTAATAGCCAGCATACCGAGAAAATAGATTTGACTGAAATAGCCTTAATCCTTGTCAGCACAATTCTGGTCAACAACTTTGTCCTGGTAAAGTTTCTTGGCCTCTGCCCTTTTATGGGGGTCTCCAAAAAACTGGAAACGGCTATTGGCATGGGGCTTGCCACCACCTTTGTGCTGACCCTCTCTGCCGCATTAAGTTATCTGGTTAATGAATATCTGCTTATTCCTCTCGGACTTGAGTATCTGAGAACCATCGCATTTATCCTGGTGATTGCTGCTATCGTCAACTTCACCGAGATGTTTGTGCATAAAACCAGCCCTATGCTCTACCAGGTGCTGGGAATTTTTCTACCACTCATAACCACAAACTGTGCCGTATTGGGTGTTGCTCTACTCAATACCCGGGAGCAACACAGCTTTATTGAGTCTGCTGCTTTTGGTTTTGGTGCCGCCATTGGCTTTTCTCTGGTACTGGTTGCATTTGCTGCAATCCGTGAAAGGATATCTGGGGCCGATGTGCCAGAACCATTTCGTGGCGCATCCATCGCCCTTATAACTGCTGGTCTTCTCTCTATTGCGTTTATGGGCTTTACCGGATTGGTTCATGTCTAACCCGCATCTCTCACCAGATAGCGAGATGAGACGCTGATGCTAAGTGCTATTCTGGCAATCACTGTACTGGCATCTGCATTTGGTGCCCTGCTGGGCTTTGCCTCTATCCGTTACCGGATTGAGGGAGATCCAATTGTTGAAAAAATTGATCAGCTACTTCCCCAGACTCAGTGTGGACAATGCGGTTATCCAGGGTGCAAACCATACGCAGAGGCTATCGCCAAAAATGGGGCAGAGATCAATCTCTGTCCACCTGGCGGAGAGAGTGTAATGGTTGCACTGGCTGATCTGTTGGACCGTGAACCAGTTGCCCTGGAACAGGAAGAGCGGCTACCCAGTATTGCTCTGATTGATGAAAATACATGTATCGGCTGCACCCTATGCATACAGGCCTGTCCTGTTGATGCCATCCTCGGTGCCGCCAAAAATATGCACACTGTAATCACCTCTGAGTGCACAGGGTGTGAGCTTTGTCTCCCCCCTTGCCCAGTAGACTGCATTACCATGGAGCCAATCCCTGAAGAGATCAATGACTGGATCTGGCCAGCGCCATCGAGAGAGGCCGCATGATCACTCCTCTGTACAAATATCATGGCGGCATCCACCCTGCAGAAGAGAAATCGCTAACACGTAGTGAACCGGTACTACCTGTACCAGATCCGGCAGAAGTGGTCATCTCTCTCAACCAGGGGATTGGTGCTGTAAATAGACCTCTGGTCGCAGTAGGAGATCACATAAAAAAAGGGCAACGCATCAGTGAATGCTTTCATCCACTAAGTGCCCCTGTACATGCCCCATGCAAAGGCATAGTGACAGCCATCGAGATGCGTCCATTCACCCACCCTTCAGGCATGGACAATCTGGCAATAGTAATAAAGAGCGAACCTGACAACGACACAGATTCTGTTGCCGCTGAGCCGATAGATCTGCAACAGATACTTAATGATCTACCCGCAGAAGATATTGTTACGCGCATCCGGATGGCTGGAGTTATTGGGCTTGGCGGGGCTGGATTTCCAACCTCCACAAAAATACGTACCGGTACTCAAGCCAGGATCAAGACATTAATCATCAACGGCATGGAGTGCGAGCCGTATATCACCTGTGATGATCGCCTTATGCAGGAGAGTGCCGATGAGATTATTCGTGGCATTGAGGTGATTGACCATCTATTAAAACCAGAAGAGATTATGGTTGGTATAGAAGACAACAAACCGGAAGCGATAATGGAGATGCAAAAGGCAGCTGCCACATCATCATCCTCTATAGACATCGTAACCATACCTACACTCTACCCTTCCGGTGGCGAAAAGCAGCTAATTAAAATTCTGACTGGCCAGGAGGTTCCAAGTAGTGGATACGCCCATGATATCTCCGTTCTCAGCCAGAATGTTGCAACAGCACAGGCAATTTACCATGCCATTCTGGAGAAACCACTCACCCATCGCCTGGTAACTGTGACCGGTGACGGCGTCACCAGGCCGGGAAATTACAGGGTCGCCATTGGTACCCCCATCAAAACCCTGCTTGATAACTGCTTGATTAGCGATGAGCCAGTGGAGATAACAGTTGGTGGGCCAATGATGGGGTTTAAACTCCAGTCTCCAGAGAGTTCAATAATCAAGACTGTAAACTGCCTGATTGTACAAAAAATCTCTTCGTTGCCCCCCCGTCCAGAAATACGCAACTGTATTCGCTGTGGTGCCTGCAGTGATTCCTGCCCAGCCTCTCTCCTCCCTCAACAACTATATTGGGCCTCACAGTCACGTGATTTTGAGAAGACGGGAGAGCTACACATTTTTGACTGCATCGAATGTGGATGCTGCGACTACGTATGCCCAAGTAATATTCCCCTGGTCGACTACTACCGCCATGCCAAAGGGGTACTGCGAAGCCAACAGAGAGAGAAGGCAAAATCCGAGGAGGCTCGCAAACGACACGAATTCCGTGATGACCGTCTACTCAGGGAAAAAGAGGAGAAGGCTAAAAAACTGGCTAAAAAACGGGCTGCACTAAAAGCAAAGAAGAGCAGAGGAAGTGAGCAAGAGAGTGATGACAACAGTAAAAAAGAGGCTATCCGTGCCGCTATAGAGAGGACGAAAGCCAAGAAGTTGGCGAACAGCAACTCGGAAAACAGTCAGCCGACAGATAAAAAGGATGGTGCAGACAATGGCCAGAGTTAACAACACCACATCACGCGAGATGGGGACAGTGATTTTTGCCCTTATTCCGGGAATATTTGCCCTCTACTGGATATTTGGCCCGGGAGTTCTGATTCACTCAGCAATTACTGTTATAACTGCCATCATCGCCGAATCACTGATCCTGCTGACAAGAGGACGCTCGCCAATGAGTGGGGTCAGTGATCTTAGCGCCATCCTCACGGCACTGTTGCTTGCCGCTGCCCTACCCCCTCTTCTCCCTTGGTGGATGGCCGTGCTCGGAACCCTGTTCGCAATCATCCTTGCCAAACAGCTATATGGTGGACTTGGACAAAACCCATTCAATCCTGCAATGGTTGGTTATGTGATTTTGCTTATATCCTTCCCTGTAGAGATGACTAGCTGGCTTCCTCCTGCGGGGCTCGATGGGGCAACAATAAGTATGGGTTCATCCCTGAACATGATTTTTGGTATAGGTGAATCACTCCATCTGGATGCTATCAGTGCGGCAACCCCTCTTGATTCAATGAAGACAAATCTTGATCTGGGATTAACTATTCGTGAAAGCCTGGCACAAATCCCCACTGGCACTCTGGCCGGTGCAGGGTGGGAGTGGAGTAATCTTGCATTTCTATTTGGTGGATTGATTCTGTTGGCCACCAGAACCATCTCATGGCATATTCCAGTAAGCATGCTACTGGCACTACACCTGACCGCATTCACCTTCAACACCATTGACCCGGACAACTTCACAACCCCCATGTATCACCTGTTAAGTGGTGGCACCATGCTGGGAGTATTCTTTATTGCAACCGATCCGGTAACTGCAGCCACCTCACCAAAAGGGAGAATCTGGTTTGGCGCAGGCATTGGGGTACTGATTTATATCATCCGCACCTGGGGAGGTTATCCAGATGCCATCGCCTTCAGTGTGCTATTAATGAACATGTTCGCCCCGATGATTGACCACTTTACAGAACCAACAATCTACGGTGAAGAGAAAAATCCGGAGGATGATGGGTAAATATGGATAGCAAGAGCAAGGAGATTCTAAAGGTTGCCCTGCGTGGAGCTGGAGTTCTTGCGATCTTTGCATTTCTGGGCACAGCTCTGGTTGCTATAACCTATGAAGAGACCAAAGAACAGATTGCAGAAAACGAGCGCCTTGCTGTACTCAGGTTGCTTACTCAACTGGTTCCAGAGTCCAGATATGACAACAACCTGCTGGAAGATAAGATAACAGTTCCAGCTGACGAACTACTGGGGACCTCACAATCCACTCCGGCATACCTGGCCAAAAGCAGCGGGGTTATCCACACAGTACTTCTAACCCCAACCAGCGATGAAGGATATAACGGAAAGATCAATCTGCTGGTTGCAATCAATAGTGATGGATCTCTTGCCGGAGTACGGGTAGTTGGACACTCAGAGACCCCGGGGCTGGGAGACCTGATTGACATCAAGAAATCTGACTGGATCCTCTCCTTCAATGGATATTCACTTAAAAACCTCACAAAAAAACAGTGGAATGTCAAAAAGGATGGCGGTATTTTTGACCAGTTTACCGGCGCAACCATAACCCCTCGCGCAATCGTCAAGGCCGTACACAGAAGTCTACGATATTTCAGGGAACATAAATCAGTACTATTGGATAGAGGCGTAGATGATCATGCAAACTGAGGGAAGTTACAGAAAAATCATCAGTGATGGCCTCTGGGGGAACAATGCGGGACTGGTTCAACTTCTTGGGCTCTGCCCTCTTCTGGCAGTCACAACAACAACTATCAATGGTCTGGGGTTGGGGCTGGCAACCACGCTCACCCTGATCATCTCCAATCTGATGGTCTCATCCATTCGCAACATCATAACCAAAGAGATTCGCATCCCCGTATTTGTACTAATCATCGCCTGCACCGTAACCGGTATTGAGCTTGCCATGAACGCATGGTTTCATGAGCTGTTTCTGGTGCTGGGAATCTTCATTCCATTGATTGTCACTAACTGTGCAATTATTGGTCGTGCAGAGTCATTCGCTGCCCGCAACTCCCTGCTGCCATCGCTTGTTGATGCCATCAGCATGGGAGTTGGATTCACCCTTATTCTTATGTTGCTTGGTGGTATGCGTGAGGTTTTCGGCTTTGGCACCCTCTTTATCCAATCCGATCTAATGTTCGGTCAGGGAGCAGAGTGGATGACCATAACTCTGGTAGAGAATTACCGCGGCTTCCTGCTTGCCATTCTCCCCCCGGGTGCATTTATAGGTCTGGGATTAATCATTGCGGCCAAAAACAGAATCGATCAACGTGTCATAAAAGCTCGAGGGGAGAGAGAAACCGCCACTATTCCCCAAACCGTCTGACATCCTGTGAACAGAGATATAAGAGAGAAGATTTTCCATCGTCTCTCCGTAGCCATTCCCAACCCCACCACTGAACTAAACTACAGCTCCACATTTGAGCTACTGGTCTCTGTTATGCTCTCTGCCCAGGCTACAGATGTGAGTGTCAACAAGGCAACGGCAAAACTCTTTATGGTTGCCAACACCCCAGAGGCAATAATCAATCTTGGAGAGTCTGGGCTCAAACGCTACATCAGGACTATTGGACTATTCAACAGCAAGGCCAAACATCTTCTGCAGACCGCCAAAATAGTTCATAACCGGTACAACGATGAGGTACCAGACCAACGTGACGCGCTGGAGTCTCTACCAGGTGTGGGTCGCAAGACGGCAAATGTAATCCTCAATACCGCCTTTGGGCACCCTGTCATAGCAGTTGATACCCACATCTTTCGAGTATCAAACCGTACTAAAATCGCTAAAGGGAAAAATGTTCTGGAGGTAGAGAAAGGGCTAATAAAGTTTGTTCCTGCACAGTACAAGAAGGATGCTCACCATCTCCTTATACTACACGGAAGATATACTTGTGTTGCCCGTACCCCAAAATGTTCGGAGTGCTGTATTCTTGACCTTTGCGAATACAGAGAGAAGACCATCAAACCCCCATCCCATTAAGCTTTTTCAGAGATTCCTTAACATGATCTTTACCCAAAACCGTGAAGAGATCCGACGTTTTTACCTGCAGGCATGGCAGAAGAGACTACAAAAGCTGCCTCTGGAGCCTCTGGAGGTACAGCTTGTAGATATCATCCAGGCACACCCGGAATACCATAAACTGCTGGAGAGTGGAGATGATGGGGTTGAGAAAGAGTGGACCCCGGAGATGGGAGAGAGTAATCCGTTTCTCCATATGGGTATGCATATGGCAATTCGTGAGCAACTCTCGACTGACCGCCCCCCAGGCATCCGTCAAGCCACAAAAAAACTACTCAAACAGATTGGAGATGGTCACGAGACCGAACACCAGATGATGGAGTGTCTTGGCGAGACCCTGTGGCGTGGACAGCGAGATGGCAACCCCCCTGATGAGCAGTCATACCTGCGCTGTGTTGAAAAACTACACCACTGAATCAGGCTGTTCTGCACCCTCTTTCTGAGGAGGCATAAGATCCTCCTTACTGATTCCAAGCGCCAGAATGGTGTTACTGGCCACATAGATGGACGAGTATGTTCCAACCAGTACACCTACAATAAGTGCCAGAGCAAAACCGTGAATTACCTCTCCGCCGAGAAAAAACAGAGCCAGTAGCACAATCAAGGTTGTAACAGATGTCATCAAGGTACGTGACAGGGTCTGGTTAAGAGATTGATTAATGATATCGGTAGATGTCCCCTTGCGCATTTTTCTGAAGTTCTCACGTATACGGTCAAAAACCACAATAGTATCGTTTAGTGAGTAACCGATAACCGCCAGAATAGCTGCAAGAACAGAGAGATCAAACTCAATCTGCAACAGAGAGAAAACACCAAGTGTCAATAATACATCATGAATCAACGCCACCACCGATCCAATCGAAAAGCGGTACTCAAAACGGAGTGCCACATAGATCAGGATTGCAAACAGAGAGAAAAGCACTGCAAGACCACCATCCTCAGTAAGCTCCTCACCCACCTGTGGCCCCACAAACTCGACTCGACGCATCTCCACATCACCAGTACTCTTCAATGTAGCCAATACCTGACTACTGAGATCGGCAGAATTAACTCCCTCTTTTGGTGCCAGGCGGATCAATACATCCTGCGATGTACCAAAATGCTGGACAATTGCGCCACCAAAACCTGAGTCATCAAGTGCTGCACGAATATGGCTGAGCTCGGCAGGCTGTGAATACCCAACCTCAATAAGTGTTCCACCAGTAAAATCAATGCCTGGGTTAAGCTTCAGGGTGAAAAGCGAAACCGATGAAATCATGACCAGAACCAGGGAGAAGATTGTCGCAATCTTGCGCTTCCCCATAAAGTCCAGATTAAGTCCCTCTTTTAGAATCTGCATATTGTTACTCCGATCAAATCGACAGCTGTTTGACCTTACGACCACCGTAGATCAGGTTAATGACTGCACGTGTCCCCATAATTGCAGTAAACATTGAGGTGACAATACCGATAGAGAGGGTCACCGCAAACCCCTTGATAGGGCCAGTACCGAATGCAAAGAGGACAATTGCTGCAATCAGGGTTGTTACGTTGGCATCCATAATGGTAGAGAAGGCCTTGTCATAGCCGGCATGAATACTTGCCTGTGGGGAATTCCCGGAACGCAGCTCTTCACGAATACGTTCGAAGATGAGTACATTTGCATCCACCGCCATACCAACTGTCAACACAATACCGGCAATACCCGGCAGTGTAAGTGTTGCCTGAATTAGCGATAGCACCGCCACAATAAATACAAGATTAAATGATAGCGCAAGGTTGGCAACCAATCCGAATACCCTGTAGTAGATCGCCATAAATATCAGAACCAGGACAAAACCAATCATTACCGAGAGGAAACCCTTGTCGATATTATCCTGCCCAAGACTTGGGCCAACAGTACGCTCTTCAACAATCTCCATGGGTACAGCCAGAGCACCCGCACGCAACAGTAGCGCAAGATCCCGCGCCTCTTCGGTACTATCCAGCCCGGTCACCTGGAAACGCTTGCCAAGTTGATCACGAATAACCGCCACATTGATCACCTCCTGCTTCTTCTTGCGAATCCGTATCCGTTCACCATCTACCAGCTGTGTCTCCATTTTGGTTTCGATGAAGACAACCGCCATGCGCTTGCCAATATTGTCTCGCGTACCATTGGACATGCGTCTGGCGCCCTTGCCATCCAGGGTAATAAATACTGCTGCACTTCCTGACTGCTGCTCAATGCCTGAGGATGCATCAATTACAGAGTCACCAGTCAACAGTACGCGACGCTTCAATAGAACCGGGGTTCCATCACGCTCCTTGTACAACAGTGCACCGGCTGGCGCTCGACCCTGTTCAGCAGCCTCATAGGGGTCATGCCCCTCCGCCACCAGACGGAACTCCAGGGTTGCGGTTGCTCCAAGAATCTCTTTTGCTCGCGCTGTATCCTGCACCCCAGGCAGTTGTACAACAATACGATTTTTTCCCTGTTGCTGAATTACCGGCTCTGCTACACCAAGTTCATTAACTCTGTTTCTCAGGGTTGTAATATTCTGTTGTAGCGCAAACTTGCGAGTCTCCTCAATCTCCTGCTTGCCTATAGTTAAAACCAGCACCTGCAAACCGTCATTATCACGCTCCTCACGCAACAGACGCGGATACTCCTGTTTGATACGTTTGCCAGCAACCTCACGGGCACCGCTATTGGCAAAGCGCAGAATAACGCCGCCTTCACTGCCACGACCAATACTCTTGTAGCGAATCTTCTCCTTGCGCAAGATGACACGCAAATCACTTACATAACGCTGCTCAGCCTTGGTGATAGCCTCATCCATATCCACCTCCATCAGGAAGTGAACACCACCTCGCAGATCCAAGCCAAGATACATTGGCTCTCCCCCAAGGCCTCGCAACCACTCTGGCGTAGTCTGGGCAAGATTCAGAGCTGTAACATACTGGTCACCAAGCTCCTGACGAATCCAGTCCATCCCCTTAAGCTGATCCTCTGTACGGTTGAATCTGGCCAGCAGCTTTCCCCCCTCATGCTCTACTGATTTAAACGGAATGTCTCGCTGCTCCAATATGGACTTCACTCTGGATTGAGTGGCTGGAGTCATCTCTCCCCTTTCTGCAAGTGAGATTTGAACTGCAGGATCCTCTCCATAAAGGTTGGGAAGTGCATAAATTGCTGCAATCAGAACCACAAGGGCGATCAGCAGACTTTTCCAGAGTGGGTATTGGTTGATCATTGGTTTTGGCTACTATTTATTGGACTTCAAGGTTCCCTTCGGCATCAACTGTGAAATCTGAGGTTTCTGGATAGTAAGAGTTACTCCATCGGCCACCTCAAGATCAACGAAGTTCTCTCCAACCCTGCGAATCTTGCCGAGTATCCCCCCTGTTGTTACTGCCTCATCCCCCTTGGAGAGCTCGTTCACCATATTGCGGTGCTCTTTAGCCTTCTTCTGCTGAGGACGAATCAGCAGAAAATAGAAGATCACAAAAAGAATCACCATAGGCAGAATCCCGGTCCATGCCGGCGCCTGCTCTGCAGCCGCACCAGCGGCCACAGCATCAGAAATCAAAAAACTCATAATAAACACTCCTTTGTTACAGCTCCGTTTAAACAGCAGAGAATAGTACCCTACTCACCCCCCTATTTCGAGCGCTCTCCCGAGCGTCCCTGATAAAAATCTCTCACAAAATCATCTACCGTTCCCATCTCGATTGCACCCCGCAATCCACTCATCAGCTCCTGGTAGTAGTAGAGGTTGTGGATGGTATTCAACCGTGCCCCCAAAATCTCATTGGTACGCTGCAGATGGTGCAGATAGGCTCGACTGTAATTTCTACAAGTTTCGCATCCACACTCTGAATCCAGCGGACGAGGATCCATCTTGTGGCTGGCGTTACGAATGCGTACATCCCCTCTGCGGGTAAAGAGGTGACCATTGCGTGCATTTCTGGTCGGCATCACACAATCGAACATATCCACCCCACGCAATACCGCCTCTACAATATCCTCCGGCTTTCCTACACCCATTAGGTAACGGGGGTGATCCTCTGGCATCTCGGTTGAGAGATGGTCCAATATACGGATCATATTCTCCTTGGGCTCGCCTACCGAGAGACCGCCAATTGCATAGCCATCAAACCCGGTCTCTACCAGTCCAGCCAGTGACTCCGACCTCAACTCCGTATACATCCCCCCCTGCACAATACCAAACAGTGCGCTATTGGAATCCCCGTGTGCATCCTTGCAACGGACTGACCAGCGGCTGGAGAGCTCCATCGAGATCCGTGCCGTCTTCTCATCTGCCGGATATGGGGTGCACTCGTCAAACACCATGACAATATCGGACCCTAGCGCATGCTGAACTGCTATCGCCTCCTCTGGACCAAGAAACACCTTGCTACCATCTATTGGGGAGCGAAAATCAACCCCTTTCTCGGATATCTTGCGCATATCACCAAGACTAAAGACCTGAAACCCACCCGAATCGGTCAGGATTGGAAGATCCCAATGCATAAAGTCGTGCAGATCACCATGTGCCTTGATCACCTCGGTACCTGGGCGCAACATCAGATGGAAGGTATTACCGAGAACAATCTCGGCACCCATACCCTTCAGCTCTTCCGGAGTCATTGATTTGACCGTACCGTACGTCCCTACCGGCATAAATGCCGGGGTCTCTACATTGCCACGCTCAAAAGATAACTGTCCTCTTCTGGCCAACCCATCCTGATGAGTTTTTTTAAACCTCACTGCTCTGCCCTTCCTGTCAAAAACATTGCATCCCCATAACTGAAGAAACGGTATCTCTCATCAACCGCATGTCTGTATGCATCCATAACCTGCCTGTAGCCTCCGAATGCCGTAACCAGCATCATCAATGTTGATTCGGACAGATGAAAATTTGTCAGTAAAGCATCTACTGTTTTGAACCTATATCCCGGAGTAATAAAAATATCCGTCTCTCCGGAAAATGGTGCTATCTCTCCATCCCTGGATGCACTCTCCAGACTACGCACTGCGGTGGTTCCTACAGCGATCACCCGACCACCGGCAGCCCTGGTAGAGCGCACCTGATCACAGAGCTCCTCACTCACCTCAAACCACTCACTATGCATAACGTGGTCTTCTATATGTTCTGCCCGCACCGGCTGAAAAGTTCCTGCCCCCACGTGAAGAGTTACAAACCCACTCTTCACCCCCATATCCGACACCTGTTGAAGCATATCCTCTGTAAAGTGCAGGCCTGCTGTTGGTGCCGCCACCGCCCCATGATGGCGGGCATATACAGTCTGATAACGCTCTCGATCATCCTCATCAGCCTCCCGCTCAATATATGGTGGCAGCGGTATTCTTCCCACCTCCTCAAGCAGCTCAACAACACTTCTTGAACCAAAAAATCGCACCTCAAACAGCTCTCCACTACGACCGACAACCTCAGCCTCTATCTTCTCCTCCAACAACAGACGTCCGCCAGGTTTTGGAGATTTACTGGAACGCAGATGGGCAAGCAGACAGTGCTCATCCAGTATCCGCTCCACCAGCAACTCCACCTTGCCACCACTCTCTTTTTTACCAAAAAGGCGGGCTGGAATCACTCTGGTATCATTAAAAACAAGCAGATCATCTGCCTTAAGTAACGATAATATCTTATTGAATTCACTATCAATAACCCCGTCATCCTGATCAACAACCAAGAGACGACTCTCACCCCTGTTTGCAGGAGGAGTCTGTGCAATCAGCTCATCAGGAAGATCAAATTGAAAGTCACTCTTGCGCATGGCGCGCTAGGATACTACAGCTTGAGCGCATCCTGTAGTAAATACCCCACTTCACCGCCACCCCAAACCGTGGCAAAATAACCTCCAGACAGAACCACAACGAAACTACTAAACTATGAAATGGATTGGTGCACACGTTAGTACCGCAGGGGGTGTACAAAATGCGCCTGAAAACGCCCACAATATTGGGGCGAAGGCATTTGCCCTCTTCACCAAAAACCAGAGACAGTGGAACGCAAAACCACTTACCACCGAGCAGATTGATGGCTTTCAGGCTGCGATGGAAAAATATGGCTATAGCGCCAACCAGGTGCTTCCACACGATAGCTACCTGATCAACCTTGGCCACCCCGAGGAGGATGCACGCAGGAAATCGCTAAATGCATTTATCGACGAGCTGGAGCGCTGCCACCAACTTGGCCTTACCCTGTTAAATTTTCATCCCGGTAGCCATCTTCGCAAAATAGATGAGGAGCAGTGCCTGGACCTTATTGCTGAATCAATTAACCACGCACTTGAAAATACCACAGGGGTAACAGCTGTAATCGAAAACACCGCCGGACAGGGCTCCAATATGGGGTACCGCTTTGAACACCTGGCACACATTATCGACAAAGTTGAGGATAAGGAGAGGATTGGTGTCTGCATCGATACCTGTCACAGCTTTGCGGCCGGTTATGACCTGCGCACCGCTGATGCCTACAGTGAGACCATGGGAGCCTTTGACGAAATTGTCGGCTTCAACTATCTGCGTGGCATGCACATAAATGACTGCAAATCAGAGTTTGAGAGCAGGGTTGATCGCCACCATAGCATCGGCCAAGGCACTATCGGCCTGGAGGGGTTCCGATCAATTATGAATGACGAGAGAATTGACGAGATTCCAATGGTGCTGGAGACAATAAATAGTGATATCTGGAGAGAGGAGATTGAGCTTCTTTACGGTATGATCAACCAAACATAATTTTGTATATTCAATATTTGGGGCGGAGGGTAACCTAATGGAGATTAATAATTTCAAGGCCTATTGTGATCAGTTCGATCGGGCCAGCAGTGAACTCAAGCTTGATAAAGACCTCGCCACTCTCCTCAAATATCCCGACCGTGAACTCAGTGTCGATCTACCGTTGGTTAGAGACGACAAATCCCTTACCGTACTGCGCGGATACCGCATACAACATAACAATGCTCGTGGCCCCTTCAAGGGTGGATTGCGTTTTCACCCCTGTGTCGACAAGGATGAGGTTCGTGCCCTCTCGGCATTGATGACATTCAAGACCGCACTTATAGATATCCCTTTTGGCGGTGGCAAAGGTGGCATCCAGGTTGATCCGGAAGAGCTTAGTACACGTGAACTTGAACAGCTAACCAGAACATTTGTGCGGGCAATCAAGCCCATCATCGGTGTTCATACCGACATACCTGCCCCTGACGTCAATACCAACGCCCAGATCATGGCCTGGTTTATGGATGAATATAGCGAGACCCATGGTTACACCCCGGGAATTGTGACCGGCAAACCAATCAGTCTGGGAGGTTCCCTGGGACGAGAGGCCGCCACCGGCTATGGCACATCTATCATTCTGCGCGAGGTTGCACAACACAGAGGGATAGAGCTGAACGGTGCTACTGTTGTCATCCAGGGGTTCGGCAATGTCGGGACCTGGGCTGCACACCATCTACACAAATTTGGATGCAAGATAATAGCTGTCAGTGACCGCAACGGAGGGATCGTAAACAATAACGGTCTGGATATTGGTGCGCTCCTTGAACACAAAAAAGAGAGTGGTTCAATCCATGGTTTTGACGATACAGAGTCTATAGATAACGAGGCTATTCTCCGTCTTCCATGCGACTTCCTGATTCCTGCTGCCCTTGGTGGAGTAATCCACAAGATGAATGCCAATGAACTGCGGTGCAAGGTAGTGGTGGAGGCTGCAAATGGTCCTACTACCCCCCCAGCTGATGATATCCTCAGGCACAAAAACATACCGGTAATCCCGGATATTCTCGCCAACAGCGGTGGGGTTGTCGCGTCCTACTACGAGTGGGTGCAAAACCTGCAACAACACTACTGGGACGAGGAGCTGGTGAACAAAAAACTTGAGACAAAACTGGTGAATGGATTCTATGAGGTTGCAGCTCTGGCCCACTCAAGAGAGGAGCTATCCTACCGAACCGCTGCATTTATGATTGCAATCAAAAGAGTTGCCGATGCAGTCACCCTGCGGGGACGAATTAGTTAAATTATCTACACTCAACCTCTGATGCCTCCCAAAAATCCCTGCCATAATCGATAAAGATCTCCTCCCCGGGGCGAATTCTCTTCAATGCCTCAATGCGCGCTTTTTTCCAGCGGGTAGAGACCACAAAGTGGGCGTTAGGCTTTTCTGAATGGTTTACATAGCGCGTATAGCCATCCCCCACAATCAGGCAGTCACGGCAAACCCAGAGCAGGTAGTGAGAGTCAATATATGGCTCCGTCTCAGACTGTGCATCAGTGATAATCTCACCCAGATATGGGCCAATAGTATCGTTCTTGTACAGAGTCACGCCAGCAAACAGCCCCTGACCACAACCAGGAATTGTAGATGGAGCAACCTCAAAATGGCTCTCTTCATAAATAACAGACCGACGCGACATTTCACCCTCCAAAACAGCATTCAATTGCTCAATTGAATTGATTTTTAACTATCCCTGTGATACAATGAGAGATGTTACAGTGAACCTAATTACAACTACAAGACCTCAGGGGTTTTCATGAAAAAATTAAATCTTGTTATGAGCACGGTAATCGCCGCATTGATTGCCGGAAGCGCAGTAACCACTGCCTCTGCTGCAGAGGGCGGCGCGGACAAAGCTGCTCCAACACAACAGCAGGCCTCGCCTCGCCAGAGCCGACCACAAAACCGTCCCCCAATGCCTTATGGCGGAATGCCACCCTACGGCATGATGCCTCCACAAGGGATCTCTCCTTATGGCCCCGGACCCATGCCATACGGTATGCCTCCACAGTACGGTATGCCTCCACAGGGAATGGCACCTTACGGTGGACCAGGAATGAATCCTTACGGCCCACCAATGGGTTACAGAGCACCAAATTATGGTCCTAACCAGTACAACTCCCCAGGCTTTAGCCCCTCTTTCAACCCACCAACCATGGAGCCACCATGGGGAAATGACAAGAGCCTTGATATGAGCCCAATGCGTTTCTGGCCAGTACCAGGCACAGGAAACCCATGGCACCACAAACCATGGGAGCCAGGTGCACCATGGGGTGACTCCGACAAGTTCTCTGATCCACCAGATGAGGCCTTCCATGAGGCAGAGGATTTTCTTGCCGATGCCCCAAGAATGCCAGGTGGTTGGGAACTTCCAAACATCTCCATGCCAAGCCCATTCGAGATCGGAGAGCAGGTTGGAGACCAGAGCTGGCTATTGCCTGAAAACTTCAAGATGCGTGATCGCAAGCGCCCCTCCCGCTACCGCAAGTACTTCCCCAACGAGAAGTAGGCGGTTGGCAGTAGACGATTATGGGAGTCTGGGGCTGTCCGCACGAGGCCGACGGGAACTGTCAAAAAGTCCAGGATGAGCAGTGTGATCCGGGGATGAAGGGGTGTGTTCTGGCTGGCCGTTTTCGCT
>JACNFK010000011.1 GCA_014384675.1 Candidatus Thiopontia autotrophica
CTCCTTCTCCGCCATTATTCTTATGAATAAATTCACTATAAAAGCTCCTGTTTTGGCAGTTATCACATTGTGGTTGCTGCTCTCTTCCAGGCTGGTATTAGCAGATGAGATTAGGGTTGCAGTTGCCAGTAACTTTGCCGACACGATAAGAGAGGTTGCAAAGGGGTTTGAAAACAACACTGGTCATAAGGTGAGTGTTATTTCAGGCTCTACAGGAAAACACTATGCCCAGATCATAAATGGCGCCCCATTTAATCTCTTCTTTGCTGCAGATGTTAGAAGGGCGAGGTTGCTCGAAGAGGAGGGGTTCATAGATGCTGGGAGCCGCTTCACCTATGCTCTGGGCAAACTTGTTCTCTGGAGTCCTGCTGCCGATTATATCGACCCTCATGGTAGAGTGATTACAGATGGTGGTTTTCGTTACCTTGCTGTTGCAAATCCCAGGCTTGCCCCATATGGGCGGGCAGCACGCGAGGTGCTTCAGGGGCGTGGAGTGTGGAGTAGCTTAAGGGGCAGGATGGTTCGTGGCGAAAATATTGGCCAGACCTTTCAGTTTGTCAGTAGCGGGAATGCTGAACTTGGGTTTGTCTCCTACTCACAGATAAAGCGGCCAGGCCAACCCATCAAGGGGTCATTCTGGGAGGTGCCGCAACCGCTCTACTCTTCTATTGAGCAACAGGCGGTGTTGTTGGATGATAATGATCCTGCACGCTCTTTTCTTGATTATGTGAAAAGTGATGAGGCTCTGGAGATTATTCGTGGATTTGGGTACGGTATACCTTGATGCTTAATGAATATGATCTATCTGCTCTTGTTGTTACCCTGAAGCTGGCGGGAATCAGTACGCTTATCCTTCTCCTGCTGGGAACACCACTTGCCTGGTGGATGGCACACACGCAATGGAGACTTAAGGCGGTACTAGAGGCGATCATTGCGCTCCCTCTGGTGTTGCCGCCTACGGTGCTTGGGTTCTATCTGTTGATTGCCCTGGGACCACATGGCCCTATTGGCGAAGCAATGGAGTGGCTTGGTGGTCAGCCACTGGCGTTTACATTTGCAGGGCTTGTGGTGGGTTCAGTTATCTACTCAATGCCATTCGTTGTACAGCCCTTGCAGAATGCATTCAGTGCAATAGGCTCACGTCCAATGGAGGTAGCAGCAACCTTGAGAGCATCTCCGTTGGACCGTTTCTTTACTGTAGCCATGCCTCTGGCCCGCTCTGGATTCCTGACTGCTGCAGTGCTCGGATTTGCCCATACAGTAGGAGAGTTCGGGGTGGTGTTGATGATTGGTGGCAACATACCGGGGGAGACCCAGGTGCTCTCTATTGCCATTTATGACCATGTTGAGGCGCTTGAGTATGGTCATGCACACCTGCTCTCTGGTGGATTGTTGCTGCTCTCATTCCTGATGCTGGTTGCAATTTATACCTTCAATCGTCGTTTCTCGTTAATGAGGCAGGTAGATTAATGACAATTGAGTGCAAATTAAGGATGGAGAGAGGTGGGTTTGTCCTTGATACGGATATGACTATACCTGGCAGAGGGATCACTGCGATCTTTGGCCCATCCGGATGTGGCAAGACTACGCTGTTACGAGTAATTGCTGGCCTGGAAAAAAATAGCAAGGGAGTTCTCAAGGTTGATGGTTCGATATGGCAGGATGACCACAGCTTTGTCCCGCCTCATCAGCGTCCAGTAGGGTACGTCTTTCAGGAGGCAAGTCTGTTTGCGCATCTGAGTGTGCAGGGTAATCTGGAATATGGCATTAGCCGTGTTCCTGTTGCGGAACGAAAGGTTTTGTTAGATCGCGCAATTGAGTTGTTGGATATAACGCCACTGCTTGAGCGCAAGACAACACAGCTTTCAGGTGGCGAACGCCAGCGGGTGGCTATTGCCAGAGCGTTGGCAGTTAGTCCAAAGATTTTGTTGATGGATGAACCTCTGTCGGCACTGGATATGCAGCGCAAAAGGGAGATCATGCCTTATCTTGAGTCACTGCATGACGAGCTTGATATTCCTGTTATCTATGTCAGCCACTCACCGGATGAAGTTGCACGCCTGGCAGATCACCTGATTTTGCTTGAGGATGGTGAAGTAAAGGGGAGTGGGGCCATTGGTGATATATTGACCAGGTCAGATCTTCCAATGGCGCATGGTGATGATGCTGCGTCATTGATTCAAGCCAGGGTTGCAGGACATGATGACAAATTTGATCTGACCTATATAGATTTTCCTGGGGGGCGCTTTACAGTTGCTCACCGTTCATTGCCAGTTGGTAATCCAGTTCGTCTGAGGGTTGCTGCAAGAGATGTGAGTCTAACCAGGGAGCATCAGTCGGACACCAGTATTCTCAATATTTTTCCAGTGACGGTTGCAGAGTTGACACTTGAGGGTAGTGCACAGGTGATGGTGAGGTTGATGGCTGGAGGAGTCCCAATGCTTTCTCGTATTACCAGAAAGTCAGCTGATATTCTTGAGCTTGAGCAAGGTAAAACCATCTACGCCCAGGTCAAGAGTGTGGCTCTGTTATCGTAGCAGGACAACAAATTTACTTAATAAATTAATTTATGTTTATATATTAGCTATATGAAAAATAAAGAAAAAATATCAGTACTGTTTGTCTGTATGGGGAACATCTGCAGATCACCAACGGCACATGGTGTATTTCGTAAAATGGTTGAGGACGAGGGGTTGAGTGACAGAATCGAGATCGATTCAGCAGGCACTCACTCATATCATGTTGGACATCCACCAGACGAGAGAGCCCAGTCAACTGCTCTACACAGAGGCCTGGATATGAGTGATCTGCGAGCACGCAAGGCAAAAGAGCGTGATTTTGACCGCTTTGACCTGGTTTTGGCTATGGATCGTGATAACTATGCCATTCTCGAGTCCTACACAAGTTCGGCCACGGCAGAGAAATTACGGCTGTTTATGGAGTTTGCCCCAGACCACTGGCGTACCAGCGAGGTGCCGGATCCATATTATGGTGGCCCCAATGGGTTTGAGCAGGTATTTGATATGGTGGAGGACGCCTCTCGTGGACTCATAAGTCATCTCAGAGAGATTTACAAACTACCCTGAAAACATCCATGGACAGATAAAAAACGGGCTCCGTAAAAGGAGCCCGTTTTTTTTATCCTTGCTCAGTTGAGGTGGTGGCTTTGACTGCGGGCTCTTTTTTTACTGCTGTTTCAACTGGCTTTGGGTTGTTGTTAGCAGGCTTCTGGCTGTTGGTTTGAGCAGGAGCTGAAGATTTGTCCGGTTGTCGGTTTTCTACAGGTTTTTGCTGAGGAACAGCCTGCTTTGGTGACTCTTTTGGGGTGGGAGCACTGTTTTGTTGTGTGACCGGCGTTAGGGTTTGTTTTCTGTTGTTGCCTGCCACGATTGCCGCCGGAGCGTGAACGTCTTCTCTTCTGGCCGTTGCTATCCTTGTTGCTATCCTTGGTGCTATCTTTTGGACTATTCTGCTGCGACTGTTGCTTGTTGTTGTCTGGCCCTGACCCTGACTCTTGTTTTGATCCTGGTTCTGCTGCCCCTGCTCCTGTTTCTGCTTCTGCTCTTGGCCCTGCTGTTTCCCCTGATTCTGACTCCCCCCCTGACTTCGGCCTTGACCACCGCCTTTCTGCCCTTGACGGTTTCCACGCTGCTGAGAACGGTTTTTGTTTCCCTGGCCGCGACGTGAGGGGTGACGACCACCTCCACCACTGCGATTGTCGCCCTGTCTATTTCTTCCACGCCCACGATTACGGTTGCGTTGGTTAGCTGCTCTCTTTTTCTTTTCCTCTTCCTCTTTTTTCTTTTTACTGCCTCCAAACAGAGAGGTGATGATCTTTTTAATCCAGGAGGGGGATGATGTACTACTTTTCTCTTGTCTCTTTGAAGCAGGCTCCTTCTTAACTATCTTGGGCGCAGGTGCACTAGGCATGACCTCACTAACTGCAGGTTTGTCACGTTTCACCGAGGAGGTCTCCTGAATAACATCATCCTCACTGCTCTCTTTTTTCTCCACACGTTGGTAACTTGGTGGCTGCTTCTGTTCCTGACTGTCTGGACTTTTTCTGGAACGTTCGATGCTGTAATGGGGGGTATCCAGTGACTGGTTTGGAATCAACATCACTGATACTGCGCAACGTTTCTCAATCTCGGTGACAATATCTCGTTTTTCATTAAGCAGGTAGGTTGCTACCGGTATGGGGAGTTGTGCGGTGACCTGTCCAGAACCCTCCTTGAGAGCCTCTTCCTGAATCAGACGTAGTACAGACAGCGCGATTGACTGAGTGCCACGAATGGTGCCCTGACCACTGCAACGTGGGCATACGTTATGTGCAGACTCTCCGAGAGATGGGCGCAGGCGCTGTCGAGACATCTCCAGTAACCCAAAGCGCGAGATTTTGCCAACCTGAACACGTGCGCGATCTTGCTGTAGCGCATCACGTAGACGGTTTTCAACAGCACGCTGATTCTTACCTGCATGCATGTCGATAAAGTCGATTACAACAAGGCCACCGCTATCTCTGATACGCAGTTGGCGTGCTATCTCGTCTGCCGCCTCAAGGTTTGCGTTAAGAGCTGTCTCCTCAATATTGCTACCCTTGGTGGCTCTTGCCGAGTTGATATCAATAGAGATCAGCGCCTCGGTAGGATCGATTACGATAGAGCCGCCAGAGGGGAGTCTCACCTCGCGCCGGAAAGCAGATTCCAGCTGGCTCTCAATCTGGAAGCGGGTAAAGATTGGGGTCTCCTCCTTATACTGCTTCAGTTTTCTCAGGTTATGAGGCATAACACGAGACATGAATTCATGAGCAATCTGATAGGTGTCTTCATTATCGATCAGGATCTCGCCGATATCATCACGTAGATAATCCCGGATAACCCGTACCACAATGTCACTTTCACGATAAATCAGGAAGGGGGCAGGTTTTTCTGCTGCAGTCTCGATACTACTCCAGATTTTATGTTGGTAATCTAGGTCCCACTGCAGGTCTTCAGTGGTTTTGCCGACACCTGCGGTACGAATAATTGCCCCTGACCCCTTGGGGATATTCATGTCGCGCATTGCCGTACGGAGTTCCTGACGATCCTTGCCCTCGATTCTGCGAGAGATGCCTCCGGCACGTGGGTTGTTTGGCATATAGACCAGATATCGTCCAGCCATACTGACAAAGGTTGTTAGAGCAGCCCCTTTATTACCCCGTTCCTCCTTTTCGATCTGGACAATTACCTCTTGTCCCTCACTTACCGAATCTGCAATATTTGGGCGTCCTCCACCATCAAATGCACCATCTTTAAAGTAGTTGCGGGAGATCTCCTTGAAGGGGAGAAAGCCGTGACGTTCGCAGCCATAATTTACAAAGGCCGCTTCCAGACTAGGTTCGACGCGGGTAATTTTTCCTTTGTAGAGATTGCCTTTTTTCTTTTCGTAGGCGGCGCTCTCGATATCCAGGTCGTAAAGATATTGGCCATCCACCAACGCTACACGCAACTCCTCTTCCTGGGTTGCATTCATTAAAATTCTTTTCATTCTACAGTTCTCAGTGTTTGTGTTCCGAAAGTGACGCAACGATTGCGTCGACGGAATCCAAAGGACTCAGGCCGAGGAGAACAGATCAGACAGGGAATATTGGCAAATTGAGAGCCTGGCTCTCAATTGCATTGGTAAACAACTTATTGTTTTGTGTTGTAAAACATCTAGTTATTGTCTTTTATACCAAATAGGCAGATACGCTCTGCATCTACATTCTTGACCCGATGTGCTGTTGTCAGCAAGTATCAGGTCAGTAATAAATTCCTCTGCTGAAGATGATTCTCAAAACATCTCGTTCTAGTCTATCTTCATCACATATATCTTTCGGGCTCAGTTTTTCTATTCTCAATCACCCTGCCAGGTAGCAGTGTGTGCCCATAAATTCTTTCACTTACAGCGCTCTCTAGGCATGAGCTTTTCATAAGCTCTCTATGCGTTTGGTTTTCCAAAGCTATTTAGCTTTGCTAAGGAACTTCTGATTAAGTCTAAATCTCGTCATTACCGCCTACGCGAGGATGACTTAATCATCTACTTAATCATCAGAGGCTCCCTAATTGGCGAGCGATGTAACTCGCGACTATACCAGTGAATCTACTGTGCCGCAATCGATTAAAACCCACACCAGCAATTCTAATATATGACCAAATATCTTGCTTGCACCATCATCCCCAACGAAAGTTGGGATCTTGAAAACAGTGAGTAGCTCTCTATATCCGATTTCTAAATGAGGATTCGGGTAAAATATCCCCATGCAATCCAGTGAACAAAATCGGCAACAGGTGAGTTATCTCGAGATCAATAGTGAGAAGGCTGGACAGCGCGTCGATAATTTTCTGTTGTCACAACTGAAAGGTGTGCCCAAAAGCAGGATTTACCGAATTCTTAGAAAGGGTGAGGTCAGGGTTAATAAAAAAAGGGTAAAACCAACTTATCGGCTGCAGGAGGGGGATCTCTTGAGAATCCCGCCCGTGCGAATCTCTGAAGGTAATACTCCTCCAGCGAAATCATCAGTTGAGTGGATCGAGAAAGCAATAATCTATGAGGATGACCTGTTGCTGGTTTTGAATAAACCATCTGGTCTGGCAGTACATGGTGGAAGCGGCATCAGGTATGGCGTGATTGAAGCGCTTCGTGCGTTACGAACAGAGGCTGTTAATTATGAGTTGGTACATCGTCTTGATCGTGCAACATCAGGGGTGTTGTTGATTGCCAAAAAGAGACGTGCACTCCGTTTTCTTCATGATCTCATTCGTAAACACGGGATGGAGAAACGCTACCTGGCTCTGGTTGCAGGGAAGATGCGCAAATCGAAGACTGTCTTGGCGCCACTGAGAAAAAACGTGCTGCGTTCAGGAGAGAGGATGGTACTTGTTGATCCTGACGGCAAAAGCGCAGAGAGCCATTTTCGCCCCCAAATCTCCTGCCAATCTGCGACTCTGGTTGAGGTGGAGATTGTGACTGGGCGCACACATCAGATTCGTGTTCATGGCGCACATATTGACCACCCTCTGGCCGGTGATGATCGGTATGGTGATCAGGAGTTCAATAAACAGATGAGTAAACTTGGTTTGGGGCGGTTGTTTCTCCATGCAGATCAACTGGTTTTCCCTCATCCTGACAGTGGAACAACCATGAGGATGGAGGCCCCGCTTCCGCCGGAACTGTCTGCTTTACTGAAACGTATTCAAGAGGATGAGTCATGCCGCCAATTCTGAGTGCGCCTGTTGAGCTGGTCATTTTTGACTGGGATGGAACCTTGATGGATTCAGTGGATGTGATTGTCCGTTGTATGGAGGGGGCAATTCGTGACATGGATCTTGAGCCACGTTCTCATGAGGAGATCAGCAACATTATCGGGTTGGGGCTTAATGAGGCTGTTACTACTCTATATCCGGGAACAGATGAGTCATTTGCCCAAGAGGTATCAGATGGTTACAGGAGACACTTTTTTGGTACTGCACAGGGAAGAGATAATCTTTTTCCTGGAGTTGAGTCGCTATTAAATGAGTTGCGACATGAGGGTGTGTTACTTGCGGTTGCGACCGGAAAAAGTCGTCGAGGGCTTGATCTGGTTTTGAAAGATACCGAACTTGACGAAATTTTTCACTCAACCCGCTGTGCAGACGAGACCTGTTCCAAGCCACATCCGCAGATGATCCACGAGATTCTTGATGAGCTCCAGATTAATCCAGAAGCGGCTATTATGGTGGGTGATAGTGAATATGATTTGCTGATGGCAAAACGGGCTGGAATTGCATCGGTTGGGGTCTGTTATGGGGTCCACTCTGCAGAGAGGTTACAGAGCCACAACCCAATAGCCTGTGTTGATTCCATCAAGTTGGTCAGGGAACTGTTGCCCCTTGCTGCTCAAGCATCCGTACCAGACGAATAAGAGGAAGCCCCATCAGAGCACTTGGATCATCTCCCTCAAGACGCTTAAACAGGCTGATGCCAAGCCCCTCGGACTTAAAGCTTCCGGCACAGTTGTACGGCTCTTCCGCATGCAGATAACGTTTAATCATGTTGTCATCAAGCTCACGAAAATGGACTGTAAATGGCACTACCTCAGTTTGACTCTTTCCGCTTTCAGAGTTTAGTAGTGTAACTCCGGTAAGAAAATGTACGCTCTTTCCTGATGCCGCGGCCAGCTGTTGAAATGCATTCTCAAAACTTCCTGGTTTTCCCAGTATCTCAGTGCCATTCAGAGCAACCTGATCTGACCCGATAATCAGATGAGCAGGGAAGTGGTGTGCAACCTCTGTAGCCTTTTCGATAGAGAGACGTTCCACTAACTGTTCTGGGGACTCCCCATCTATATGGCTCTCATCAATATCCGGTGAAAAGGTCTCAAAAGGGAGTTGCAGTCGGGATAGCAGCTCTTTTCTGAAAGGAGAGCTAGAGCCAAGTATTAGTGGAAGAGGAAGCATGGTTACACATTATCCCATGTTTCTATCTGGGAATTTGGGTATTATTCTGTTCTCATGACAGACCACTTTCCGGAATATGTTGACCCTTTTGCGCTGGCTCTATCCGGCAGAACCATTGAGCAGACACTGCCTCTCGATAATTTTGAGCGTGTCACTGAGCTTCTGCTTGATAAAAGTGGCAGTGTGGATATCAAGGTTGTTTTTGGGGTTGATGAAGCAGCTGTCATCTATCTTGAAGGGGTGGTCTCTGCAGATGTTCAGCTACCGTGCCAGCGCTGTATGGAACCGATGAGTACCCCAATAAGCTCTAGCTTCGTGATGGGCCTTGTTCGCAATGAGGATGACTTCTCTTCACTGCCAGAGAGTTATGAGCCACTCTTGGTTGATGACAAGAATTTTTCTCTTCTCGCTTTTATTGAGGATGAGTTGATATTGGCAGTTCCTGTTGTGGTGACTCATCCCATAGATGAGTGTAGTGCATCCCGTTATCTTCAGGATTCCAATGTAATTGAGGAGGAGAAAAAGAGAAATCCTTTCCAGATACTGGAACAGTTGAAGAGGTGACAAAAACTGGGCAAAACAGTACAAATTCAATTATAATTCGCGCCAATATTGGTGGCTGTTCGATTGAGCGGCTGCTTTTTTTATTCTGTATTTAATGTTGGGAGAGATCCAATGGCTGTACAAAAAAACAAGAAGACTCGTTCAAGACGTGGCATGCGTCGTTCTCATGATGCGCTGACAAGCCCATCACTCTCTGTTGATTCAGAGACAGGAGAGACTCACCTGCGTCACCACATAACTCCTGACGGCTACTATCGTGGTCGCAAAGTGATTCAGGATAGCGCAGAAGATTAATTTTATCTGGCGTGTTTACCATTCATTGTGATGAGGTGTGGGGACGGATCTTGATGGCCGTAACCACAATCAGTTCGTGACGAGCATCATCTCAATTGACGCCATGGGTGGTGACTACGGTCTGGATGTTACAGTTCCGGCCGCTATCCATGCGCTCAAAAAAAACCGCTCTCTGCGCCTGATTCTGGTCGGTAATCAGGATGAAATTTCGACACATCTGGAGCAGGCTGATTCAGCTCTAAAGAGCCGGATCAAGATCCAACATGCATCCCAGACCGTGGAGATGGATGAATCTCCATCCAGTGCTCTGCGTAAGAAAAAAGACTCATCCATGCGTGTTGCGCTCAATTTTGTAAAAGATGGTGATGCAGGCGCGTGCGTAAGTGCAGGAAATACAGGCGCACTGATGGCAACCTCACGGTTTGTCCTCAAGATGTTGCCCGGGATTGACCGTCCCGCAATCTCTGCTGCACTACCCACTGTTCGCGGCACCAGTTATATGCTGGATCTTGGCGCCAATGTGGACGCAACTCCTGAGAGCCTGTTTCAGTTTGCGGTAATGGGGGCGGAGCTGGTGACTGCGGTTGCGGACAAGCCCAATCCATCAATTGGTCTGCTGAATATTGGCGAGGAGGAGATCAAGGGTAATGAGACGGTAAAACAGGCTGCCGAGATTCTGTCGAACAGTGATCTTAACTATTATGGCTTTGTAGAGGGTGATGATATCTACAAAGGGACGGTTGATGTTGTGGTCTGTGATGGTTTTGTTGGGAATATCGCCCTTAAGGCAAGTGAGGGGTTGGCTCATATGGTCAGCCACTTCATCAAGACAGAGTTTAGTAAAAATCTGCTGACCAGAATTTCCGGATTGATTGCCATGCCTGTAATGAGGGCATTTCGTAGCCGCATAGAGCCACGCAACTATAATGGTGCCAGTCTTTTGGGTCTGCGTGGTATTGTGGTAAAAAGTCATGGTGGTACTGATGTTATGGGTTTTAGTAATGCAATCAATGTTGCAGTTGCCGAGGTTGAACATGCTGTTCCACAGAAGATTGATGCGCATCTGCATCGTACATTGGTAGAGGGTAAAGAGTGAGTTATTCAAGAATTGTAGGTACTGGTGGTTATCTTCCCGAGGCGGTCAGAACCAATGCAGATCTTGAAAAAATGATGGACACGTCCGATGAGTGGATTGTGGCTCGCACTGGAATTAAAACCCGTCATATTGCTGCAGAAAACGAGACTACCTGTGATCTAGCAGAACAGTCATCGCGTCAGGCAATTGAGGCCGCGGGCATTGATCCCAACGATATTGATCTGATAATTGTTGCAACTACAACACCAGACAAGATTTTCCCCAGTACCGCATGTCTGTTACAGCAACGTCTGGATATTCACGGCTCTCCGGCATTTGATGTGCAGGCGGTATGTACGGGGTTTGTTTATGCGCTCTCGGTTGCGGATAATTTCATCCGTGCCGGTTCCGCAAAATGTGCTCTGGTTGTTGGTGCCGAGACTCTCTCCAGAATTGTAAATTGGGAGGATCGAGGAACAGCAATTCTGTTTGGTGATGGTTCTGGAGCCGTAGTGCTGAAGGCTTCTGAGGAGCCCGGAATTCTATCTACCCATATTCATGCAGATGGAAAGTATGAGGAGCTGCTACATGTTCCTGGTGGGATATCATCTGGATATGATGGTGAGCCATATATTGAGATGAAGGGTAATGAGGTATTCAAAATGGCTGTCAATACGCTTGGGCGTATAGTCGATGAGACTCTGGATGCCAACCAGATGAAGAAAGAGGAGATTGATTGGCTGGTGCCTCATCAGGCCAATGTGCGAATAATTGCCGCTACTGCCAAAAAACTCAAGATGTCCATGGATAATGTGATTCTTACTGTACAGAATCATGGCAACACCTCGGCCGCATCAGTGCCGTTGGCACTTAATGAGGGGGTACGGAGTGGAAAGATAAAGAAGGGGCAGACTGTGCTGATGGAGGCCTTTGGAGGCGGATTTACCTGGGGCTCTGTCCTCGCTCGTCTATAGGAGTTAATAATGAAACTTGCGTTTGTTTTTCCTGGTCAGGGCTCACAATCTGTGAGCATGCTTGCAGAACTTGCCGAGAGCCATGCTGTTGTAGGTGAAACCTTTGGTGAGGCCTCTGATCAACTGGGCATGGATCTCTGGAAGTTGGTGCAGGAGGGGCCAAAGGAGGCACTTAACCAGACTACCAATACGCAGCCTGCAATGCTGGCTGCTGGAGTTGCAACCTGGAGGGTGTGGAACCAACAGGCAGGTATCGCGCCATCTATTATGGCAGGCCATAGCCTGGGTGAGTATTCTGCACTGGTTGCTGCTGGTGCTCTTCACTTTGGTGACGCCATTAAACTGGTAGCAGAGCGCGGGCGTCTAATGCAGGAGGCTGTTCCTGAAGGAGAGGGGGCAATGGCAGCTATTCTGGGTCTGGAAGATGATCAGGTTCGTGCGGTCTGTAGTGATGCGGCAGATGGCGGTGTAGTTGAGCCGGTAAATTTCAACTCGCCCGGGCAGGTGGTAATTGCCGGTAGTGCGGATGCAGTAGAGCGTGCCATTGAGGCAGCAAAAGAGGCAGGCGCAAAACGTGCGCTTCCTCTTCCTGTAAGTGTCCCTTCACACTCCTCACTTATGCGTGAGGCAGCAGAGAAATTTGCCGTAGCAATGGAACCTGTGATGATCAATTCACCAGAGATTCCCGTTATCAACAATGTTGATGTTAGTGCAGAGATAGAGCCGGACTCTATTCGTGAAGCATTAACTCGCCAGCTTTACAATCCTGTGCGTTGGGTTGAGACTGTTCGGAAGATGCACGGTGAGGATGTTGATATGCTTGTTGAGTGTGGTCCAGGCAAAGTGTTGGCCGGCCTGAACAAGAGGATTGAGAGAGGGATGAAAGCTATGGCAGTTTTCGATAACGCTAGTCTTGAGGCAGCTATCAACACAGTCAATGGAGAAGAGTCATGAGTCTGGAAGGACAGGTTGCACTGGTAACTGGAGCCAGTCGCGGGATTGGTCAATCAATTGCGCTCAAGCTAGGCAAGATGGGTGCATATGTGGTTGGAACCGCCACCTCGGATAGTGGTGCTGAAAAAATCTCTGCCTATATGAGTGAGGCCGGCATGCAAGGTGAGGGGATGAACCTTAATGTAACTGATGGAGATGCAGTTACAGCAATCATCAAGCGCATAGCTGATGAACAGGGCGCGGTTACCTTGTTGGTTAATAACGCAGGAATTACCCGCGACAATCTGTTGATGAGGATGAAGGAAGAGGAGTGGAGTGCCATTATGGATACTAATCTGACCTCAATTTATCGTGTATCCAAGGCCTGTCTGCGGGGAATGATGAAGGCCCGTAGCGGACGCATCATAAGTATCACATCTGTTGTAGGTGCCATGGGTAATCCTGGACAGTCCAATTATGCGGCCGCAAAAGCCGGGGTGATGGGGTTCAGCAAGGCGCTGGCTCGTGAGGTTGCTTCACGTGGGGTTACTGTAAATACGGTTGCACCAGGCTTTATTGATACTGACATGACCAAGGCACTTCCTGAGGAACAGAAGGATGCTCTTAAAACCCAGATTCCGTTAGGATCTCTGGGACAGCCGGAAGATATAGCCAATGCAGTAGGTTTTCTAGCTTCAGAAGAGGCTTCTTATATTACAGGCCAGACACTACATGTGAATGGCGGGATGTATATGTAACTATTTTTCTTGTTGCTATTTTTTTATGGCAAATAGAGGTGATGGTGGTAAAATTGTCCGCAGTTTTTCCATAAATAACAAATCGTAGAGGATTACAATGAGCGATATTCAAGCACAGGTTACCAAAATTGTTGCAGAGCAACTGGGTGTAGATGAGGGTGAGATCACTAATGAGTCATCTTTTGTAGATGATCTTGGAGCAGACTCTCTGGATACAGTTGAGCTGGTGATGGCACTGGAAGAGGAGTTTGGTTGTGAGATTCCTGATGACGAGGCTGAGAAGATTACTACCGTTCAGCTTGCGATTGATTACATCAACAAGGCAAACGGCTAATATCTGAATATCAAAGATATCGTTTTATGATGAAAGCCGCATTTCATACAGGAAGTGCGGCTTTTTGGTTTTTGAATTGATAAGGAAACGAGATGAAGGGCGACAGACGTGTTGTGGTAACCGGTATGGGGATGGTCTCTCCAGTTGGAAATACGGTAGAAGATAGCTGGAAGAATATTCTCGCTGGAGTCAGCGGGGCAGGTCCTGTACCACATTTTGATGCCACTGAATTTCCGGTTACATTTTCCTGTTCAATCAAGGATGATTTTGACCCACTGGAGTACCTGACCAGGAAAGATCTACGCAAGATGGATACATTTATCCATTATGGTATTGCTGCCGGGGTTCAGGCATTTCGTGACTCCGGCCTGGAGATTACGGATGAGAATGCCCCCCGTATTGGTGTCTCTGTAGGATCCGGTATCGGTGGGCTGCCAGGTATCGAGAAGGGCAGGGATTCTCTGGTAAATGGTGGCCCCAGAAAGGTCTCCCCATTTTTTGTCCCCTCCAATATCATCAACATGGTCTCCGGCAACCTCTCCATCATGATTGGAGCCAAGGGGCCAAATACCGCCATTGTTACCGCATGTAGCTCTGCGACCCATAGCATTGGTGATGCTGCGCGGATGATTATCTATGGTGATGCAGATGTGATGATTACAGGTGGTGCCGAGAATGCCACCTGTCCAGTTGGGCTGAGTGGGTTTGCCCAGGCCAAGGCGCTCTCCTCTCGTAATGATGATCCACAAACAGCCAGCCGTCCATGGGATGTAGACCGTGATGGTTTTGTGCTGGGTGATGGTGCCGGTGTACTGGTGCTTGAAGAGTATGAGCATGCCAGGGCGCGTGGTGCCAACATCTATGCTGAGGTGACCGGCTTTGGGATGAGTGGTGATGCCTATCACATGACCTCACCATCACCTGGCGGTGAAGGGGCATCGCGCTGCATGGATAGCGCACTGGCAGATGCTGGCATTAACCCCGAAGATATTGATTACATAAACGCACATGGCACCTCCACTCCGGCAGGTGATCTTGCAGAGACCTCAGCGGTGAAAAAGTCATTTGGTGATCACGCCTACAAGGTTGCGATCAACTCCACTAAATCCATGACAGGACACCTGTTGGGTGCGGCTGGCGGTATTGAGGCTATCTTCTCTATTCTGGCACTCAGGGATCAGGTCTCTCCACCCACCATCAACATCTTTAACCAGGATCCGGAGTGTGATCTTGATTATGTTGCCAATACCGCGCGTGAGATGAAGATTGATATTGCAATGTCCAACTCGTTTGGCTTTGGTGGAACCAACGGAACCGTCATCCTGAAAAAGATGTGATTGACCTGCTTGCGCTGCATGCGGTAAATCCGGAGCGCTACCCATATCTGCTTGAGAGTGCTGCATCCGGCAGTGGTGCACAGTGGGATATTCTCTTTGCCTTTCCAGAAGAGATCATAAGAGTAGAAGATGAAGGGTTTCTTGCGGCGCTGGACAGAGCATGGGCAAGGGCGCGCTGCAGGTTTGATAATGGAGCAGATAGTGAGCTCCCTTTTCGAGGTGGGTGGTTTCTGTTTCTGGACTATGAACTGGCCCACGAGATTGAGCCGGTACTGTCAAGATGCGCAACATCCAGTGGAAACACATCCCCATCCTCTCAAGCCTACGCTACACACATACCGGCAGCCATTCTCCAGGAGCACTCCACTGGGCGTATCCATTTTGTGGATGAGGATGGTGAGCTGACAGAGAGAGTCAAACTCATGCAGGAGGATCTCTCAAACCTGAAGCCACTGCACCATCCGGCGGCAAAAATCGTGCCTGCCACAATCAGTGAAGAGTCACCCGGCAAGTTTCTTGATGGTGTTGAGAGGATAAAACACTATATCGTCGAGGGTGATGTCTTTCAGGTAAATCTCTCTCGCAAGTGGCAAGGAGAGCTCTCTGAATCGGTAGAGCCATACCAGATCTACCAGAGGCTAAGGGAGAGCAATCCAGCTCCATTTGCAGGTCTGGCTCTACAGGATGACATGGCAGTTATCAGTTCATCTCCTGAGAGACTTATCAAGGTCACCAATGGAGTTGCCGAAACCAGACCAATCGCAGGTACCCATCCACGTAGTAGAGAGTTGGGTGAGGACGAAAAGCTATCCGAGAGGCTGTTGGCACACCCCAAGGAGCAGGCAGAACACATTATGCTGATTGACCTGGAGCGTAACGATCTGGGGCGTGTCTGCCAACCGGGAACCATCAAAGTGGATGAGCTTATGGTGCTGGAGAGCTATGCTCACGTCCACCATATCGTATCCAATATTGGCGGAGAGCTACGAGATGGCATTACCCCCGGTGATGTTATTCGTGCGCTATTTCCGGGTGGTACTATTACCGGATGTCCCAAGGTGCGCTGTATGGAGATTATCGATGAGCTGGAGCCGGAGCCACGTGGTGCCTATACAGGGAGTTTCGGCTACCTCAACCATAATGGTGATATGGATCTGAATATTCTGATACGTACCATCACCCAGGAGGGGAACACTCTCTCCCTGCGTGCCGGTGCCGGTATTGTCCATGACTCAATTCCACAGAGAGAGCTGGAGGAGACCAGGGCAAAGGCCAGGGGGATGCTGATGGCGCTGGGGGTTGAGCCGTGATGCTGGTGAATGGGGTTGAGACGGAGCAGATCAGTGCCACAGATCGTGGACTTCAGTATGGAGACGGGCTGTTTGAGACTATTGCGGTTGTTGACGGTAAGCTGGAGTTTTGGGGGCGCCATATGGCACGTCTACAACGGGGTGCAGAAAAATTATCTATTCCTCTGCCGCCAGAGGAGCTATTTCTAGCCGAGGCAGAACAGCTTGTCGGCAGTGATGGTTCATCTCGTTCTGTGCTGAAAATTACTATTACCCGTGGCAGTGGGGGGAGGGGATATCGCCCGCCAGAGAGCCCGGCACCAACACGAATTCTCGCCCTCTCTCCATGGCCTGAATACCCGGCGGAATATTACAAGAGCGGTGTCAGACTCCATCTATGTGAAACCAGGCTGGGATCAAATCCACTACTGGCTGGCATAAAACACCTGAACAGACTGGAGCAGGTTATGGCCAGAGGCGAGTGGAGTGATCCGGATATTGCCGAGGGTTTAATGGTAAATGGTGAAGACCATATAGTTGAGGGGACCATGAGCAACATCTTCTTCGTGAGGGGTGGAGAGGTCATAACCCCAGAGCTGACTAGGTGTGGGGTTGCCGGGGTGATGAGAGAGATGCTGATTGAGCAGCTCCAACAGGATGGTATTTCAGTAACAGTTCGTCCCATCCACCTTAGTGAACTAAGTGAGATGGAGGAGGCCTTCTGCAGCAACAGCCTTATCCATGTCTGGCCAGTACGGCAGATTGGAGATAAACAGTTTTCAGTTTTAGATCCGATAGTTACACACCTTACAAGATTTATTGATGTTGACAAATATTTCTAAGGTCTCCTGTTCGTATCCACCCAATTCAGTCTCATATCACCATTTATACCATTAGTGATGATGGCAATGTTTTCATAATTAGAATCAGACATGGTCATGAAGATTGGCTAGAATAGTTTCCCTATGAATAGAGGAAAATTCATCACCGTTGAGGGCTCCGAGGGGGTTGGTAAAACCACCAACATAAACCATGTTCGAGCCCGTCTGGAGGAGTACGGAGTTGAGGTAGTGCAGACCAGAGAGCCAGGTGGCACCCCGCTGGGTGAGGAGGTGCGCGAACTGCTGCTCGATCATCGCCACACCGGTATGTCGC
The DNA here is from genome assembly GCA_014384675.1 of Candidatus Thiopontia autotrophica. Lineage (NCBI taxonomy): Bacteria > Pseudomonadati > Pseudomonadota > Gammaproteobacteria > Candidatus Thiopontia > Candidatus Thiopontia autotrophica. The sequence goes on from JACNFK010000011.1 coordinate 17,170, forward strand.
AGGATGCTGAGCTTATGCTGATGTTTGCCGCCCGTGCAGAGCATCTGACTCAGGTGATCCAGCCAGCACTGGATGCAGGCAAGTGGGTGCTCTGCGACCGCTTTACCGATGCCAGCCACGCCTATCAGGGTGGTGGCAGGGGGATTCCAACCGAACGTATTACTGCACTGGAACAGTGGGTACAGAAAGGGCTACAGCCCGACCTGACCCTGCTACTCGATATTGAGCCGGAGATCGGGCTGGAGCGTGCAGGCAGGAGAGGAGCTCTGGACCGTTTCGAGAAGGAGGAGATCGCCTTCTTTCATCGGGTAAGAGATAGTTATCTGGATCGGGCCAGGATGTTTCCTGAGCGCTTCAGGGTGGTCAACACATCCATGCCGTTAGAGGATGTGCAGCAAGAGATTGATGGCCACTTGATCCCATTTATCCAGGAACAGAGAGCATGAACACTATTCTCCCATGGCAACATGATATCTGGACAGGATTTCAACAGAGGATTAGTCAAAAGCGTATGCCTCATGCTCTGTTGCTGTATGGCCCGGAGGGTACTGGTAAAGATATATTTTCACGATTTTTAGCCAAGAGCCTGTTGTGTAGTCAACCTGATAAAACTGGCGAGGCTTGTGGTAGCTGTCCATCATGTAACCTATATGAGGCTGAGACCCACCCCGATTTTAGCTATCTTGAGCCAGAAGATGGCAAAAGTGTTTTAGCAGTAGGTCTGGTTAGGTCAATGGTTGAGGAGCTCTCATATACTCCACAAATATCTGCACGTAAGGTAGTTGTATTAAATCCGGCGGAGTCAATGAATCGCAGTTCTGCAAACAGTCTCCTGAAAACTCTGGAAGAGCCATCTGGGGATACGGTTATTATGCTTGTCACCCATAACCCTGCCAAACTATTGCCGACTATACGTAGTCGCTGTCAACAAGTGGCATTTCCTCAGCCGTCAGCAGAGGATGCGACATCCTGGTTAAGAGGGCAGCTAGATGATCAAGTAGAAGTTGATGTTGTGCTTGGGCTGGCAGAAGGTGCACCGCTGAGGGCGCTTGCACTTTCCGATAGCGACAATCTTGAACACTATAATGAGATGGGGCGTGAGCTTCTGGATCTGCTTCAGGGAAGAGCAAATCCAATCAAGGTTGCATATCGCTGGAGCAAGCATAATCCAACAACTACCCTGCGATGGATGCAGCAGTGGCTGGTTGCAGCAATCAGGGGGAGGGAGCCACTATCCCTGATCAGTCAGACGCTGCGGCAGATTGACCAACGAAAACTATTCCTGTTTCATGACAAAATTATAGAGGCGATCGCCCTCTCAACTACCCCCATCAACAAGGAGCTTCTGTTCGATGGATTGCTGCTGGAGTGGAGCCGTTTTCGATGATCGACTCCCACTGCCACCTTGACCGGCTCAAAATCCCGCAAGGAGAGACTCTTGATGACTCTCTGGATCGTGCTGCAGAAGAGGGGGTCGATGGCTTTCTTAATGTCTGTATCGATCTTGAGAACTTTGATGAGGTTTTGCGCATCGCAAACTCAGACAACAGGATTTATGCATCAGTTGGTGTCCACCCAAATGAGATGGAGATGGCTGAGCCAACCCTGGATGATCTGCTGCAGCGCGCAGAGAATTTAAAGGTGGTGGCAATCGGCGAGACCGGGCTCGACTACCACTATGTAACAGATGCAGAGAAGCTGGAGCAGCAGCGTAACCGCTTCAGAACCCATATCAGTGCTGCCAAAGAGTGCAACAAGCCGCTAATCATCCACACCCGTGAGGCACGGGAGGATACCATTCGCATCATGCGGGAGGAGGGGGTGGAGCAGTGCGGCGGGGTGATGCACTGCTTTACAGAAAATTGGGAGATGGCTAGCCAGGCGCTTGATCTTGGGTTTTACGTCTCTTTCTCCGGGATCATCACCTTCAACAGTGCGGCAAAGTTGCGTGAGGTGGTGAAACAGGTACCGCAGGATCGGCTGCTGATAGAGACTGATTCACCATATCTAGCCCCAGTTCCATATCGGGGAAAACCCAACCAGCCTGCCTATGTACGTCAGGTGGCAGAGAAGGTGGCAGAGCTGCGCGGCTGGAGTATAGAGGAGGTGGATCGGATCACTACAGAGAATTTTCAACGACTCTTTCGTCTCTAATGTAACCTCACCAAAGATCTTTCCAAAAGTGGTTAGGTTGGTTAAAACAACTGCAAAATCAATCAGGTAATCTAGCCATGGGCGATCTATTAGAGTTTGTAAACAACTGTGCCTGAGTTAAGCGAATGATTTCATAACTATCAGAGTAATTTTATTGCCTTCTCAAGCTGTCTTATTGATGTGTAGAAATGGGGTGAAAAGCGAATTCCACCAGAGCGTACCGCACATTGAATTCCTTTTTCAGTCAGTCTGTTATGCGTAACTTCTAAACTACTTTCTCCGACTGAAAAGGTGATAATGCCTGCATGTCGTTCGGGGTCGACCGGAGTAATTAGCTCCAATTTTGGGTGGGCCTGAATAGCATCAACAAGAAACCTGGAGCGTTCCAGCACCAGCTTCTCTATCTGCTCCATGCCAACTTCATCAATAAGGGAGAGCGATGCCTCCAGCCCGTGAATGCCCAACATGTTGGGGCTTCCAGGCTCAAAACGACGTGCACCTTTCGCAATGGTCCAGTCGGGAATATCACTGCAACAACCTGGCTGCTCACAGTTTGAGAGCGCATCTGAATCTGTATCAAAATCATAAAGTGTCTCACGCAT